>NZ_JBYIQP010000005.1:0-144009 GCF_057707665.1 Actinacidiphila sp. bgisy167
ATCGGCCCACCCGACATGTGACCACCGCCTCAGGAGCGAGGTGGGGCGACTGTGGCTCTGACCTGCGAAGCAGGCAGGTGGGCGGAAAGGGATATCAGACACCTGCCGGTCCCGCCGTTCCCCGCGGTTCCCCGCTGGATCTGGCACGGATGTGGGACGGGGAGGCCTCTGATCTTCCTCAACTGACGGGGGCGGCACGGCTGTACAACTGACGGGGCCGTCCCTCAACGGGATGCCGCTCTCTCCTGCTTGTCTATCGCGGCGGCAAGTGCAAGGAGCGCCTCAACCTGGGCCATCCGTACGCGAGTCTCGACGGAGAGCCGCCCCCTCTCTCGCTCAGCTGCTTCAAGCAACTCCTGAGCCTTGTGCGCATGCGTGGCATAGTCAGCCACGAGAGACCCCCTGCTCGTCGAGACGTCCACCGTAGCGATCACTCCGGGGCGATGGGGCCCCGTTGCCCGAGTCGAGCCAAGCGGTCTCTTCGACGAGGAGGGGCCTACCGGCCTGGCCTCGGGATTTGAACACCCTCGATGGTCAACGGTCGTGATCGGGATCGCTGATCGACTCGGCTCGATGATCCGTGGGGCGCGAGGCGACGTGGACTCAAGTGGCACGGAAGTGGCACGGCCGTGGTCACGAGAAAGGGCCAGTTCGAGGGCATCAAGCCCCTGAACTGGCCCTTCACTATGTGCCCCAGGCAGGATTCGAACCTGCGACACCCGCTTTAGGAGAGCGGTGCTCTATCCCCTGAGCTACTGAGGCGAGGCTTGATCGTTACCTCGTCATGCGGTGGGGCCGCACCTTGCGAGGTCCTCTGTCAAGCTCTGAGCGTTCCCAGGCTGACGGCTGCCAAGCGAGTGGGGGACATGATCCGGACACCGCACGGCAGCGCCCGCCGGGGCGCTCGATCCACAGGGTACCGGATCGTTGCTCGGGCAGGCGCTGCCATGCGGTGGGTCGGTGACAGCGCGGTCGGGTATCGGGGGGTACCGGAGGCGGTGCCTTGGTGAACGGCTCGACGGGCGAGGTCATGGGGTCGAGCCGAGCCCATGCCTGCTCGACGCGGCGCCTGCGGGGCCCTTGAACTTCTGACGGCTGCATCCGACGACCTGCCGGTGTGCGGCGTCGGCGCGCCGCGTACGGTGCCGCACCGGAGGGGGCCAGCTGCCGTGTTGAGCGCAGTCACCACCGGCTCGGCGTCGTGCCCGCCCCGTTGTTCAGCCCTGCGGCCCTCCAGCCGATGTGCGCCCGCGCGGGCGAGCTGCGGATCGGACGGCCGACCCGCCCGGCCGGGTACCGGGACGGGCGGTTCCACGGCAGGGGCGTCAGTCGCCGGGCAGCCGCGCGTGGGTGTGCCGGACCAGGTCGGCGAAGGCATCCGGATCCTGGAGTGGGAAGAGGTGGTCGCCGGGGGCGTGCGAGAGGTGGGCGGTTGTACCGCCGCCGCGCACGGCCCTGACGTACGTCTGCTCCTCCAGGCGGAAGAGGAGGTCACGGCGCCCGTTGACGAACCGGGTCGGAGTCCGCAGCCGGGCGGCCAGGTCCAGGAAGTCCACGCGGCGCAGCTCCCGGACGGCCTCACCGAAGGCGTGCCGGGCGAAGCCGCCGGCGATGACCGCCTCGGCGCACTCGGGCGTGGCGTGGCGCCGGAAGAGGCGGGCGTTCACCTCGGTGCTGCGCTCCTCGCTCCGGAGCTCGTCGATGCGCGCGGCAGCGGTGTAGGCGAGCGCCTTCCAGCCGCGCGGCCGCGCGGTCGACCCGCACACCAGCAGCCCGTGCACGTGCTCGGGACAGAGCGCCGCGTGGGCCATGGCCACGAAGCCGCCCAGGGACATGCCCACGACCAGCGGCCGTCGGCCGGTCACCGCATGCGCCTCTGCGACGACCGGGTCGAGTGCCTCGACGGCCGCCGCGAGGGTGAACGTCCGACCGCGCAATGCGCCGTGGCCGGGCAGGTCGGGGGTGCTTACCCGGAAGGCGGGTGCGAGCCGCCGGGCATGGGGGAGCCACATGGACGAGGAAACGCGGATGCCGTGCAACATCACCACAGCGGAGTCTGTCCTGTCGCCGCCGAACACGCGCGAGGTGGGCTCGGTCATGCCGCGCGCCCCCCGTCGCCGGTCGTCTTCCGGGGGCGCCGGGCCGTGGCGGGACCCCGTCTCGCGTCTCCCCCGCCGAGGGGCTTGCGGGCGCCGGTGTGCCGGGGAGCGTTCGGTGGCCGCGCGGTCCGTCCGGTCAGGAAGCAGCCTGGCGCGGTGGTGGCCGCCCCGGTACAGCGGAGCACTGCGCGCAGTGAGTGGGGCGCCGTGCCGTTCATGGCCGAGCGCCCGGTCGCCGGTGGACGGACGGCCCGGCCCGCGAGGTCACGTCGGTGCGGAACGTCGGGGCAGGGATTGAGCAGGCCGGCGTACGCGGTCCTGGGCCGGTGAACACCAGGCCGAGCAGCTCCGTCACGCGGGCGCCGGGTCCGCTCCGCAGGTCGTGCCAGTACTCGGTGACACGGGTCCCTTCGCCCGCCGGCTCGACTTCCCCTGTGTGAACCCAGGGGGATGCGTGAACAAGATCGCGAATGGTGTTGCCCGCGCTCGTCTCGGACGCCGCCGCGGACCCCGAACTCGGCCAGCGTCTGCGCGAGGAACTCATAGAGCAGCGCAAGAAGCAGTCGGTCGCGGTTCTCGACCGGGCGGTCGAACGCGGGGCCCTCCCCCAGGACGCCGACGTTTCCACGGTGCTGGACATGTGGGCCCGGCTGATGCTGTTCCGCAGCCTGTTCTACGGCGTCAGGCTCGACGAACAGTCCATACGCGGCCTGGTGAGTGCGACCCTGGCGTCCCCGCCGCGCACCGTCTTTGTGGACCAGCCTTCCGCGGCCTGAAGCGGCCCCCGTCAGCGGCCGGCTGACGATCGGCTGTCCCCGCGGGATCGCTGTCGCGTTCGGGCCGCTGCGCCGTACGGGCGCAGCGGCCCGAAGAACCCGGCGACAGCAGGACGACACGGTCGACGCCTCCCCGCGGGCGCGTCGGCGGGAGCGCCGGGGCGGCGGCCGTTCCCCCGTGCTTCGCGGCGCGCCGTCTCGCAGTGCGGGGAACGGTCCCGCCGGCGTGTCCCGGTAAGGACGCAGAGCAGCATCGGGCGCGTCAGGTGCGGGGCTGCCCGTCGTCGAGGCCGGCCGCGGTGAGGGCAGCGGTGAGGCGGTCGACGCGGGCGCGCAGGTCGTTGATCTCGTCCAGGTCGAGGCCGGTGGCCGCGGAGATGCGGGGCGGTATCCGCAGGGCCTTCTCGTGGAGCGCCGTGCCGGCGTCGGTGAGGTGGACCGTGACGGAGCGCTCGTCGTCCGTGGAGCGCTCGCGACGGACGAGGCCGGCGGCCTCGAGGCGCTTGAGGAGTGGGGAGAGGGTGCCGGAGTCCAGGCGCAGGTGCTCGCCGATCTTCTTGACCGGCAGGGCGCCGTGCTCCCAGAGCACGAGCATCACCAGGTACTGGGGGTAGGTGAGGCCGAGGTCCTTGAGGACGACGCGGTAGACGCTGCCGAAGGCGCGCGATGCCGCGTGCAGGGAGAAGCAGATCTGGTTCCCGAGCCGGAGATGGTCCTCGGCGCGGGCGGGCGCGGTGGCGGTCATGGGTCGATGGTAACTCGACCGTCCACATTTTAGTTGTGCACAACTGAATTGTGTGCTTTACTTGTCGTCGTCGAGATCGCAACCGATCGAAAGAGGACGTTCCATGGACCCGCTGTACACCGCCGTCGCCACCGCCAACGGCCGTGACGGCCGCGCCGTCAGCTCCGATGGTCAGCTCGACCTGGCGCTCGCCATGCCGCCGGCGCTCGGTGGCAACGGTCAGGGCACCAACCCCGAGCAGCTTTTCGCCGCCGGTTACGCCGCGTGCTTCGCCAGCGCCCTCGCCCTGGTCGGGCGGCAGGCGAAGGTGGACACCAGTGAGATCTCCGTGACCGCCGAGGTGACCATCGGCAAGGACGAGACGAGCTTCGCCCTGGCCGTCGTGCTCCGTGCCGAACTTCCGGCGGAACTGGAGAACGAGACCGGCCGCAGCCTGCTTGAGCAGGCCCACCAGGTGTGCCCGTACTCCAAGGCGACGCGGGGCAACATCCCGGTCGAGCTCGTCGTGGAGTGAGCGGAGCAAGGATGTGCGGAAGGGCCCCGGGCGCGGCAGCGTCCGGGGCCCTTCCGCTGTGCGCGGGGGCCGCGACGCCCTGCCTCCCGGGCGCCACCCCGCTCGGCCGCGTGCGTGTGACCCAGTTCACGAAGGACGCCGAAATATCCGGGGAACGGTTCCCCGTTTATCCCTACGCCGCACAAACGGGGACTCGCTCCCCGGAACCGAACGGAACGAGAGGAGTGCCCCGTCATGACGGCGAACGCCGCTGTGAAGCTTCGCGCGGACGCCACGCGCAACCGCGAGCGGATCATCGTCGCCGCCCGTGAGGCGCTCCTCGAGCACGGTGTCGACGCCCCGCTCGACGAGATCGCCAAGCGAGCCGGAGTGGGCAACGCCACTGTCTACCGTCACTTCGCCGACCGCCAGGAGCTCGCGCTCCAGGTGGCCCTGTCGGTGATGGACCGGCTCACCCGTCGGGCCGAGGAGGCGCTGGCGCAGGAGCCGGACGCCTTCGACGCACTGCGCCGCTTCGTGCACGAGGCGGCCGACGAGCGCGTGGGCGCGCTGTGCCCGATGCTCTCCACCGGATTCGGCAAGGGGGATCCGCGGCTCGAGGAGAGCCGCATACGCTTGGAGCACGCGATCGAGGAGCTGCTGGCCGCCGGGCGGCGGATCGGACGGCTCCGTTCCGACATCGACGTCGGCGACGTGATGGTGGCCGTCAGCCAGCTGACGCGGCCACTGCCCGGTATGCACTGCGGCAGCATGGATCGCTTCGTCCGTCGTCATCTGCAGTTGTTCGTCGACGGCCTGCAGGCGTCGGCGAGCTCCGAACTCCCCGGCCAGTCCGTCACTTTCGACGATCTGCGGCAATGTCGCTGAGGTCCGCCTGCCGAGCGGGTGCCCCCGCGTAATTCATTCGCCCACAACATCTGCGTTACATACCGTAAGTCCTCTTCGTCTTCAATGTCGTCATCTCCTCGTACCGTTAGTGAGTTCACCCATGCCTGATACGGCACATTCCCAACGCTGGAAGGCGTTGGCCTTCATCGCGATAGCTCAGCTGATGGTCGTCCTCGACGGCACCATCGTGAACATCGCCCTTCCGTCCGCCCAGACCGACCTGGGCATCTCCGACGCCAACAAGCAGTGGGTCATCACGGCCTACGCGCTCGTCTTCGGTGGGCTGCTGCTCTTCGGCGGACGCATCGCCGACCTCTGGGGCCGCCGCCGTACCTTCGTCACGGGCCTGATCGGTTTCGCCGCCGCCTCCGCCATCGGCGGCGCGGCTGCCAACGAGGCGGTGCTCTTCGGAGCCCGTGCGCTGCAGGGCGCCTTCGGTGCGCTCCTCGCGCCGGCCGCGCTGTCGCTCCTCGCGGTGATGTTCACCGAGGCCAAGGAACGCGCCAAGGCGTTCGGCATCTACGGCGCCATCGCCGGTGGTGGCGGTGCCGTCGGTCTGATCCTCGGCGGTGTGCTCACCGAGTACCTGGACTGGCGCTGGACCTTCTTCGTCAACATCCCCTTCGCCGCCGTCGCCGCCTTCGGCGCCATGCGCTTCGTCCGCGAGCCGGCCGGCAGCCGCAACAGCAGCGCTCTGGACATCCCCGGCGTCGTGCTGGCCACCGCGGGCCTGGTCTCCCTGGTCTACGGCTTCACCCGCGCCGAGACCCACGGCTGGAGCGAGGGGACGACGATCGGCCTGTTCGTGGCCTCGGTGGTGCTGCTCGTCGCGTTCGTGGCCGTGGAGGCCCGCGTGAAGGCCCCGCTGCTGCCGCTGCGCGTGGTGACCGACCGCAACCGCGGCGGTGTCTACCTCTCGTTGGGCCTGGCCATCATCGCCATGTTCGGCCTGTTCCTCTTCCTCACCTACTACCTGCAGGTCGTCCAGGGCTACTCCGCGCTGAAGACCGGCTTCGCCTTCCTCCCGATGATCGCGGGTATGATCACCGGCTCGACGCAGATCGGCGCGCGCCTGATGACCCGCGTCCCTCCGCGCCTGCTGATGACCCCCGGCTTCCTGGTGGCGGGCCTGGGCATGCTCGTGCTGACCCAGCTGTCGGTCGACAGCTCGTACGCGGGCCTGGTGCTGCCGGCCGAGATCCTGCTCGGCCTCGGCATGGGTACGGCCTTCATGCCGGCCATGAGTCTGGCCACGTACGGGGTTCAGCCGCGTGACGCGGGTGTCGCCTCCGCCATGGTCAACACCTCGCAGCAGGTCGGCGGCGCCATCGGTACGGCGCTGCTGAACACCATCGCGGCCAGCGCGACCACCTCGTGGGTCGCGGCGCACGCGGCCGAGGCCCGCACCCTCGGCAAGCAGGGCTTCACCAACGCCGCGGCCGTGCACGGCTACTCCACGGCGATCTGGTGGGCGGTCGGGATCCTGGCCCTGTCCGCGATCATCGCCTTCACCTTCATCAACACCGGCGGTGGCGGTGGAGTGGTGGCCGGCTCCGGCGGCAAGGACGCCGATGGCGCGGAAGACGTCGCCGTCCCGGTGATCGCTCACTGACGCACGCGTCGACGACGACGGCACGCCGGACGAACGGCGAGCACACGGAAGGGCCCCGCTTCATGGGAGGAAGCGGGGCCCTTCCTGTCGCGTCGCGGAGACTACCTGCCGAACTGCACGGAGCGCTTGGCCGGACCGGTCCAGAAGCTGTCGATGACGCTTGCGCTGCTCGCCGAGCGCGTCCTCGCGGCGCCCGTGTCAGGTAGAGCGCGGCGAAGTGCTCCGCGGATGGGTGAGCCGTCCGGCGGGGGGATGTGTGCTCGAAGTCCAGCGGTACGGCCGGGGCGGCACTCTCGGGGAAGGTTGGCGGTCTCTTGAAGTTTCAAGCGGAAGGGAGGGGTTGGGTTCGCGATTGCTTGAAACTTCAAGGTCGAGTTCGTAGAGTGGAGCCATGAGCACGAGAGCCACCGAACCCCGCTGGTTGAGCCAGGAGGAGCAGCGCACCTGGCGTGCTTACCTGGCGTCCACACAGTTGGTCTCGGACGCGCTCGACCGGCAGCTCCAGCGTGACGCACGGATGCCACACGCGTACTACTCGTTGCTGGTGTGGCTCTCGGAGACCCCCGACCGCCGGATGCGCATGACGGAACTGGCCGAACGCTCGAAGATTACGCGCAGCCGGCTCTCCCACGCCATATCCCGTCTGGAGGGGAACGGCTGGGTCCGGCGCGAGAACTGTCCCTCCGACCGGCGCGGGCAGCTGGCGGTGCTCACCGACGAGGGGTTCGCCGCGCTCGCCGCGGCCGCCCCCGGCCATGTCGAGGCAGTGCGCGGGGCGATCTTCGACCCGCTCTCGGCAGAGCAGGTGCGCCAACTCGGCGAGATCTGCCGGGCCATCGCCGAGGGGCTCCAGCCGCGCGACGGCGGGGCGGAAGACCTCCCCTGGCTGCGCTGAGCCCTTCGGTTCAGGCCAGCTCCTTCTCGTACCAGGCGACGTCCCAGTAGCGGCCGAACTTCCGGCCGACCTCCCGGTGGACGCCCAGCGGGCGGAATCCGAAACGGGTGTGCAGGCGGACGGACGCCTCGTTGGGTTGCGTGATGCCGGCGTACGCGCGGTGCAGGTCCTCGCCTCGCAGGGCTTCGAAGAGCGCGGCGTAGAGAAGAGTGCCGACGCCGCGGCCGCCTGCGTCCGGGGCGCAATACACGGAGGTCTCCACGGAGGTGGAGTACGCGGCCTTCGGGCGGAACGGGCTGCTTGTGGCGTATCCGAGCAGTCCGTTCGAGCCGTCCGGTTTTTTTCCGCAGGCAACCAAAAGGCGATGCGGCCCGTCTTCCGGGTGGGACAGGAGCCAAGGACGGCGCTGTTCCGGTGACAACGGCTCGAGATCGAAGGTGGTCGCCGTCTCCCGGATGTAGTGGTTGCACAGGTCGGTGAGGGCCTGCAAATCCCCCTCCACCCCCGTCCTGACCTGCACTTCTGTGGACTCTGACAATGATCCACCTCCGGCTTTGGGCCCTACAGGGTACTGCAAGATCGTAAAAAACGGGGTCGCGCTTGGGAATTGTGTCCGGATTCCAGTCGTTATCTCTTTTCGAGTGGGCAGCCGAAAGGCACGCGCGAAGCTGCTGGAGGGGCAGCTCATTCGACCAGACACCCGACCGAACCTTCGCAAGGGAGCACGCATGGCAACCCGTGCCGTCGCCCGCAGCACCACAGGCGGGAACAGCAGCGCTCGCGCAGGCCACGGTGAGATGGCCGACCGTGACCTCGTCGGCATGTACCTCGACGAGATCGCGCGCACGCCGCTGCTCGACGCCGCGCAGGAAGTCGAGCTTTCCAGGGCGATCGAGGCCGGCGTCTACGCCGAGCAGCTCCTCGCGGGCGAGGAGCTGGGTCAGGGAGCGGGCGCAGGCCGAGAGGAACTGGAGGCGATAGCCGCCGCGGGAGCGCGGGCCAAGGACGTCTTCATCCGTTCCAACCTGCGCCTGGTCGTCGCCGTCGCGCGACGCTATCCGCGCAGCGGCCTGCCGCTGCTCGACCTGATCCAGGAAGGCAACGCAGGCCTGGTGCGCGCCGTCGAGAAGTTCGACTACACCAAGGGCTTCAAGTTCTCCACGTACGCGACGTGGTGGATCCGTCAGGCGATCACCCGGTCCATCGCGGACCAGTCGCGCACCATCCGGCTTCCCGTCCACCTGGTGGAGGAGCTGGGGCGGGTGCGCCGGGTGCAGCGCGAGTTCAACCGCGAGCACGGGCGCGACCCTGAGCCCGCGGAGATCGCGGACGAGCTCGGCTCCACCCCGGAAAGGGTCTCCGACGTACTGGACTGGGCGCGCGACCCTGTGAGCCTGAACATGTCGGTGGACGACGAGGGCGAGACGCAGTTCGGCGATCTCGTCGAGGACACCTCCGCGACCTCGCCGGAGGACTCCGTACTCGTCATGCTGCGGCGTGAGGAACTGGAGGACCTGATCGACCGGCTCGACGACCGGACAGCGTCCATCATCCGGGCGCGCTACGGCATCGTGGACGGCCGCGAGCGCACGCTGACCGAGGTCGGCAAGCAGCACGGGCTGACGCGTGAGCGGATCCGGCAGATCGAGAAGCACGCGCTGGCGGACCTCAAGCGCATGGCGCGCGCGACCGGGCTGTCCATCGAAGCGGCCTGACCCTGGGCGGCCACCGCGCGCGGTGCCCGCGCTGACTCCACAGACTCGAGCCCCGGTGCCACCCCCCTGTGCCGGGGCTCGACCCTTGGCGCCGCCGGACCGGTCCCCGTGTCGGCCCGGTGTCGGCTTGGCCCGGTGTCGGCTTGGCCCGGTGTCGGCCCGGACTTGGGTCGGCCCGGACCTGGGTCGGCCCGGTGCGTGCGGCCTGGTCGTTGTGGTCGGGCCGTCTGGTCGAGCGGGAGCCGTCGAGCCGCCCCGTACCCTGGGTGGCATGAGCAGTACCCCCTACTCCGCCACGAACCACACCGAGGCCCCTGTTCCGCGAGCACCGCGCGACGACCCCGCGGCGGCGCTGGTCTTCGACGACCCGCTGGACCGACAGTCGTCCGACGACACCGACACCGGATGGGGCGAGCGCCCCGGCCAGGGCGGTGCGGGGGATCTCGCGCGCTTTCTCGACGAGAAGCCCCCGCACCACATCTGAGGCGGCCCGTCTTACGGACGCGTCCGGTTGCTGCTGCCGTGGCTGTAGGGAGAGGGAATGGTGGGGGCGTCGCCGTGGCCCTGCTGCTGGCGGGCGAGCAGGTCGCGTATCTCGGTCAGCAGTTCCAGCTCCGTGGGAGCGGCCACTGCCTCCTCCTTGCCCGCCCTGCGCCGCTCGTTGAGTTTGTTCATCGGCAGGATCAGCAGGAAGTACACGACGGCGGCCGTGATGAGGAAGGTCAGCGCCGCGCCGGCGACGGCGCCCCACAGCAGGCCCACACCCTTGGTGAGCTCGCCGTTGACGACGGTGCAGGGCGCCTCGATGCACAGGGTGTAGCCGTCGAGGTTCTTGGTGCCGATGGCACCGATCACCGGATTGATGAGGCCCTTCACGAACGCGTCGACGATCTTGCTGAACGCGGCGCCGACCACGACCGCGACAGCGAGCTCGACGACGTTGCCACGCAGCAGGAAGGCTTTGAAGCCCTTCAAGGGACGAATTCCTTTCGAGGAACGACCGTGCAGTGCGGCCCGGGGAGCCGTGGGTACCCAGTGGTGTCCCGCGGGGCGCCGCCGGAGCGAGGGCCGGCGGTCACGGAGGTAGGTGAGCGGTTCGGCCTTTGAGGGTAGGGGGTGCGCGCGGGGGCTCACCCACTGGTTGCTGCCCTTCTCATGGAATACGGCTAACGCAGGGCGACCGCCAGGGGCGAGGAGGCCGCGGCGCCGGACAACGCGGCAGCCGTCCCCCGTGGTACCGACAGCACGATCAGTGCTCCGCCGCCGAATCCGCCCCCGTCCACGCCTGCCGCGGCGAGGCCCTGGGCGCCGGCGGGGGGAGAGGGGACCGCCACCACAGGCGCTCCGCGGGCCACCACGCGCGCCGCGGCGAGGACGTCCACCCGGTCGCCGGGCCGGACCAGCGAGGCGGCAGCCGCGTCCGCGATGCGCACCGGCGCCCGGACCATGTCCTGTGCGGCGGCAGCGGCAGCCGGGGCGTCCCGTCCCGGTCGGCGGGGCTGCTGATCCGTCCGGGGCGCCGCCGCGGCCAGTGCGGCAGCGGTCATCGCCAGGCCCGCGGCCATCATCCGCCGCCGTCGGCGCAGCGCACGGCGCAGGCGATGCCTCCCGCCGCCCGCCCTGATCGGCGCGAACATCGGGACCACGCCAGGTGTGGGCGCGTCCGTGCCCATACCCGCCGGCGGTACCGGGCCGCCGCCTGCCCACCATGTGGCGCCACCGCTGTCCACCATCTCGACCACCCCCGTCATCGGGCCTTGCCCGCCGGTGCTTCCGGCCGGGCACGACCACCATGACGCATCGCGCCGCGGCGCCTCGGCGCCCTGTGGAGTACTGGCCGGTTGTGGATAACTCGGCCACCCGTTCGAGGGGATGAGCTTGACGGGCCTGGCGGTGCGGCGCCGGTGGTGGTGTGCTTGCTGGTAACGAACCGAAGCGCGGAGCTCGAGAGCGGGAGGTGGTCGACATGACCAGTCAGCCATTGCGCGACGGCCCGTCCGAAAGGTCCAGAGCTCATCCGGGGGACGTCAGCCGTCGCGTCGCGCAGCGGCGGGAACAGTTGGGGCTCAGCCGCGAGGAAGTGGCCGCCAGGGCCGGAATGACGTCCAGCTACGTGCGGTATGTGGAGGAGCAGTGCCACCACACCATCGGCACCAACGCCCTGCTCCGGCTTGCAGGCGCCTTGCGCACCACTGCGAGCCATCTGCTGGGCGGTGATGCCGAGCACGTGCCCGGTGAGGAGGCCGTCGGTCCACCGGTGATGGAGGAGATGCGGCCGGAGGAGTGCTGGAACCGGCTGTCCGGCCAGGACGTCGGCAGGATCGCGCTGACAACCGGCGGGGGCCACCCCGCGGTCGTTCCTGTGAACTACGCGGTCGTCGACGGCACCATCATCTACCGCACGGCTGCGGACGCGCCTCCGTCCCTGGCCAAGGGCAATGAGGTCGCCTTCGAGGTCGACCAACTCGACGCCTGTCTCAGCGCGGGATGGAGTGTGCTGGTTCTCGGGGCCGCCGAGCGCGTCGTCGATCCCGAGGACTCTCGGGTGCTGGAGGCCCATCCTGGCCCTTGGTCCGGAGGTGAGGACGACCTGTGGATACGCATCGTCCCCTCCCGTATCTCCGGCAGCCTCATACGCAGCGTGTAGCAGGCAAGAGCCGCGAAGGAGAGAGACGGGCACAGTCGGATGTGATCGCGCGTCCGATCGGACGCATTCGGTTCGGCCGGCCGGTCAGGCGTGGCGAAACACCGCCACGGGGCAGTGAGCGTGGTGTAGCAGGGCATGGGTCACATGTGGCAGTCGGCCGCGGGAACGTCGATGCCGTTGGGCGCCTGCGACGAGTAGGTCGGCATGGGCCGAGGCATCCACCAGGGCGCCGCTCGCTGAGGAGGCGTTGACCAGGTCCACAGTCACGGTGAGGTCCGGGTACTCCTCGCGAATCCTGTCGGCGACCTGCTGTTGCGCGGCCGCCTCCCGGTCACCGACCGACCTGGCGTCGTCCAGCCCGGGCACCATCTCGCCCACAGCCCCGAGCAGGCTCCATGCCGTCAGGAGGCGCAAGGTGGCCTTCCGTAGCCGGGCCTCGTCGGCGGCGAAGCGCACGGTGGCCAGGTCGGTCTCGTCGCGGAGCCCGGCCAGGACGACACCGGTGGACGGATGCTCGCTGCCTCGCACGATGACCACGGGCCCGCACGCGTGGGCCGCCACACGCAGCCCGACCGAGCCCAGCAACAGCGCTTGGAAGCCACCCAGCCCACGGCTGCCGACCACGACGAGGCTCTCGGGCCCGGAGTGGTCCACCAAGGTGTCGGCGGGCTTCCCTTTACCGAGAGAGGTGGTGATCGTCAGGTCCGCGTAGCGGGTTGTGGCGGCGGCCGCCGCCTCGTCCAGCACCGCGTGGCCGTTGTCGATGACGAGTTGTGCGGTCTCGGGCGTCAGGTTGCGGCCCGAACGGGTCTCCAGGCCGGCAGCGTGGAGGATGTGCAGCGGGCGATCGCGTAGCACGGCCTCGCCTGCGGCCCACATCACCGCGGCGATGGCGCGGGGCGAGCCGTCCGTGCCGACCACGACCGATCCGTGGCTGGTGTCCATGGCGGTGTCTCCTTGTCGCTGTCGCTCCGCTCGGACTCGTCCCCCCTGCGTTCCGTCCCGCCCTCGTCCCGTCTCGGCGATGCCCACGCCGCACTGCAGCTGCCCGGACAGCCCTTGCCCGCCTCGTCCCCCGTCCCCTCGTCCACATCTCAGCGCGGCAGCAGCACCGCGGCGCCGTTGACACCGTCGGCGGCCAGGTCGGACAGCGCCCGGTCCGCGTGGTCCAAGGAATAGGGGGTGACAGTCACCCGGATGCCGATTCGGGCGGCCAAGGCCAGGAATTCCTTTCCGTCCTGTCGTGTGTTGGAGGTGACGCTGCGCAGATTGCGTTCCTGGAACAGATGGCGCTGGTAGTTCAGTGCCGGGATGTCGGTGAGGTGGATCCCGGCGATTGCCAGGGTTCCGCCCCGGTCCAGGGCTTCCAGGGCCGGCGGCACCAGGTCGCCGACCGGGGCGAAGAGGATGGCCGCGTCCAACGGTTCCGGCGGGCGGTCCGCCGCCGCCCCGGCAGAGGCGGCGCCGAGTTCCCGCGCGAGTTCCCGCGCTCGTTCCGACCGCGTCAGTACATGCACGGTGGCCCCCTCGGCCAGGGCGACCTGGGCAGCGATATGCGCGGAGGCGCCGAAGCCGTAGATGCCGAGCCGCCCGCCGGGCGGCAGGTCGCTGCGGCGCAGCGCGCGGAAGCCGATGATGCCCGCGCACAGCAGGGGCGCCAGGTGCATGGCGTCACGGCCGTCGGCGTCTTCGGGCAGGGCGTAGGCGTAGTCCTCGGGCACGGAGGTGAAGTCGGCGAAGCCGCCGTCTGCGTCCCAGCCGGTGTAGAGCGAGTACGGGCACAGGTTCTCGCGGCCGCTCAGACAGTAGATGCAGTTCCCGCACGTGCCGCGTAGCCAGGCGACCCCCACCCGGTCGCCCTCGGTGAAGCGGCTGACGAGCTCACCCGTGCCGACGACGCGCCCCACCACCTCATGCCCGGGGATGGTCTCGCGGCGGTGGGGTGGCAGGTCGCCCTCCGCCAGGTGCAGGTCGGTACGGCACACGCCGCACGCCTCCACGCGCAGCAGCAGTTCCCGCGGTCCTGGCACAGGCTTGGGGCGTCCGACGCGTACCAGTGGCTCCGTGATCATGGGTCCGGGCCGATCGACGACCCAACCGCTCAGCATGTCTCCAGTCTGCGACCGGAGGCCTCGGCGCTGCAGCCCGAAGCCCGTCACGCGGGCATGGCGAAGACCCCCGTCGCACGGGACGGGGGCCTTCGCCAGGGCAGGGCGCCGTGGGCTCCGCTCAGGCGGCCGACGTGCTCGCCGAGCTGGTGGAGCCGCTGGTGGTGCTGCTGGAGGAGCCGGCGGAGCCGCTGCTCTTGGAGTCCGAAGAGGCCTTCGACTCCGAGCTGCCGCTCTTGGAGGCCGGCGTGCTGCTGGACGACGAGCCGCGGCTGTCCGTCCGGTAGAAGCCGGATCCCTTGAAGACGACGCCGACCGCGGAAAAGACCTTGCGAAGCCGGCCGTTGCAGGCCGGGCACTCGGTCAGCGGGTCGTCTGTGAACTTCTGCACCGCCTCGAGGCCCTCGCCGCAGGTGGTGCACTGGTACTGGTAGGTCGGCACTTGCTCCTCCTGGCACTCTGACTCAGTGAGTGCTAACGACGGTCAATAGTGCAGCATTCCGCGGCATCAGTCCACCGCGACCGGCTCTCGGTGACCGATGCCACTGCTGTGGCCGGTCCCGCCGCCGCGCGCCGCGACCACGTCCCCCGGCCTCGGCACCAGCCGTCCGCGCAGTGCCAGCAGCGTGACGAGCGCCAGTCCGGTGCCCACCAGCGGTACGGTGAACCCCGCGCTCGCCCCGAGCCCGTCGGCCAGTCGTCCCGCCGCCGTGGCGGCCGCCGCCTGGCCCAACGCCACCGCGCCGGTCAGCCAGGT
The DNA here is from genome assembly GCF_057707665.1 of Actinacidiphila sp. bgisy167. Taxonomy (NCBI): domain Bacteria; kingdom Bacillati; phylum Actinomycetota; class Actinomycetes; order Kitasatosporales; family Streptomycetaceae; genus Actinacidiphila; species Actinacidiphila sp. bgisy167. The sequence goes on from NZ_JBYIQP010000005.1 coordinate 14,757, forward strand.
GAACGCCTCCGTGCGGACCCCGGCGGGAACGAGCGACTCGACCAGGGTGTAGCCGGTGATCAGGGCGGGCGCGATGGTGAGCCCGACCAGGAGCCCGAGCCCGCCCAGCAGCGGCACTGCGTGTGCCGCCCACAGCATGGAGGTGGCCAGGGTCAGCGCCGTGTAGCCGACGACCAGGCGCCGCTTGGGCCCCGACTTCCACGCGACGGCGCCGCACGCGATGCCCGCGAGCATGTTGCCGGCCGCGAAGACCCCGTAGAGCAGGCCGTTGGTGCCCGGCCGCCCGATCTCCTCCGTGAAGGCCGTCATGGACACCTGCATGCCGCCGAAGACCGTGCCGATCCCGAGGAAGGCCACCGCCAGCACCCGCACCCCCGGCACGCGCAGCGCCGAGGCTCCCCGCTCGCGGCCCCCCGGGACGGTCCGGGACGAGGCGGGCGCGGTCCGCCGCTGCGCGGCGAAGAGCAGCCCGCCGGCCAGCGTCAGCACGGCCTCGGACAGCAACCCCGCCGCCGGGTGCACCCCCGTGGCCAGCGCCGTGGCCAGCACCGGCCCGATGACGAAGGTGAACTCGTCGGTGACGGACTCGAACGCCGCCGCCGTCTGCAGCAGCGGCGACCCGGTCGGCAGCGTGGCCGCCCAGCGGGCCCGCACCATGGGCCCGACCTGCGGCACCGAGGCGCCGGTGGGCACCGCCACCGCCAGCAGCGCCCACAAAGGCGCGTGCGCCAGCGCGAGCAGCGCCAGCAGCACCCCGGAAGCCGAGTGGACGATCACCCCCGGCAGCAGCACGGCACTCTGGCCGAAGCGGTCGGAGAGCTTGCCGCTCTGCGGGGCGAACAGCGCCATGGAGACGCCGGTGACGGCCGAGACGGCGCCGGCGGTGCCGTAGGAGCCGGTGGTGTGCTGCACCAGCAGGACGATGCCGATCGTCAGCATCGCGAACGGCTGGCGCGCGGCGAACCCGGGCAGCAGGAAGGCCCACGCTCCCGGCGTGCGCAGCAGTTGCCCGTACCCCGGCCGCGCCGGCGTACGGGAACCCCCACCGGACACGGGCGCACGCGACGTGGACGTATGTGACGTCGGCGTACGCGGCATGGACCTACGAGATGTACGACTGACCGTGGATCCCACGGCCGGGCCTTTCCGCCGCCTGGTAGCGCACCCTGGACGCCTGGTCGCGTTCCTGTGCGCCGAGAGCTGTCCTCTCGCGCATGACCGAGGTAGATACCGGGTCTGTCCGGCCGCCGGGCGGTCGCGCCAGCCCTGCATCAGGCAGAGTTGGTGATGACTGTCGTCAGCCATGCTAACGGCCGGCCGCACCGCCCGATTCCAGCCATCCGGCCAACTTGCCGCCGCGTCCCACCGCCCGCAGCCGGGCCTCGGCCTTGTCCCGCACCGGGTCGGTGGCCACGACGAGAAGTTCGTCACCGTGCCGCAGCACCGTCGTCGGCAGCGGGACGAAGCTCTTGCCCTCGCGGACGACCAGGGTGACTGCGGCACCCGGCGGCAGCCGCAGTTCGCCGACCTCCACACCGTGCATGCGCGAGCGGGGTGGGATCCGCACCGACAGCAGGTGCCCCCGCAGCCGTTCCAGGGGCGCCGACTCGATCCCCAGGTCCTCCGCGCCCCCGAGGTCCGCGAGGCGCAGTCTGCGGGCGACCCAGGGCAGCGTCGGACCCTGCACCAGGGTGTAGACGATCACCAGGACGAAGACGATGTTGAAGATGCGCTCGCTCTGCGGGACGCCCGCCACCATCGGGATCGTGGCGAGCACGATGGGCACCGCCCCGCGGAGCCCGGCCCAGGACAGCAGCGCCTGGTCGCGGAACGGCCTGCGGAACGGCAGCAGGCTCGCCATCACCGAAAGCGGCCGCGCCACCATCGTCAGCACCAGGCCGACCAGGAGCGCGGGCACGATGTCGTCGCCGAGTTCATGCGGGGTCACCTGCAGACCCAGCAGCACGAACAGGCCGATCTGCGCCAGCCAGGCCAGGCCCTCGGCGAAGCCCCGGGTCGCCGGGCGGTGCGGGAGCCGGGCGTTGCCCAGGACGACGGACGCGACGTACACGGCGAGGAATCCCGAGCCGTGGGCGAGCGCCCCGCCCGCGTACGCGAGGACGGCGATCGCCAGCACCGCGATCGGATAGAGGCCCGAGGCGGGCAGCGCGACACGGCGCATCGCGAACGCGCCGATCATGCCGATGGCCAGGCCGACCACGGCGCCGATGGACAGCTCCAGCAGGATCTCGCCCAGCAGCACGCCCCAGCTGTGCACCGGCCAGTGCTCGGAGAAGGCGACGACCAGGATGACGACCGGGGCGTCGTTGAATCCGGACTCCGCCTCGAGCACACCGGTCAGCCGGCTCGGCAGCGGCACCCTGCGCAGCACGGAGAAGACGGCCGCCGCGTCGGTGGAGGAGACCACTGCGCCGATCAGCAGCGCCACCCGCCAGTCCAGACCGACGAGGAAGTGTCCGGCCGCGGCGGTGACGCCGACGCTGACCGCGACGCCCAGGGTCGCGAGGACCGCCGCCGCCGGGACCGCCGGTTTGATCTCCCGCCACTGGGTGCCAAGTCCACCCTCGGCCAGAATCACCACAAGTGCGGCATATCCCAACACTTGTGTCAATTCGGCATTGTCGAAGGCGATTCCCAGCCCGTCCTGTCCCATGGCGACGCCGATGCCCAGGTAGAGGAGCAGGCTCGGCAGGCCGCTGCGTGAGGAGAGGCGCACGGCGACCACCGCCATGAGCAGCACGAGGGCGCACACGAGCAGGAGTTCATTGAGGCGTTCGACGGTCAGGAGCCGGTCCTTCCAGCGAAGTTCGTTGCTCTGCCTAAGATTTTACCGGTGCTTGAGGTTGCGCGATCTCTGTCCACAGGTCCGACACCGCTTGGGGAGCTACGTCTCGGTACGCCTAAGGTGGCCCCTAGCAATCGGTCCACCCTGCCCCTCGAAGGACATCGATGCCCGCCAAGAAGAAGTCCCGCCGCACGCGCCTCATCGTGATCGGGGTCGTGCTCGTGCTCGTGGCGGGCATCGTCTACGGGTCGTACTGGAGTGTCGCCACCGTTCGCGCCTCCCTCCCGCAGACCACCGGAACCCTGCAGCTCAAGGGCCTGACCGGGGCCGTCCAAGTGAAGCGCGACGGCAACGGCATCCCGCAGATCTACGCCGACACCCCCGAGGACCTGTTCCGCGCGCAGGGCTACGTCCAGGCCCAGGACCGCTTCTACGAGATGGACGTGCGCCGGCACCTGACCGCCGGCCGGCTGTCGGAGATGTTCGGCAGCGGCCAGGTCGAGACCGACGCCTTCCTGCGGACGCTCGGCTGGCGCCGGGTCGCCCAGCAGGAGTACGACACCAAGCTGTCGGCCACCACGAAGAAGTACCTCCAGGCCTACTCCGACGGGGTCAACGCCTACTTGGACGGCCACTCGGGCGCCGATCTGTCCGTCGAGTACGCGGCGCTGAAGTTCAGCAACGACTATGTGCCGGAGAAGTGGACCCCGGTCGACTCGGTCGCCTGGCTCAAGGCGATGGCCTGGGACCTGCGCGGCAACATGCAGGACGAGATCGACCGCGCCCTGCTGTCGAGCCGGCTGAGCCGCGCGCAGATCGCCCAGCTCTACCCCGCCTACCCGTACGCCCGGAACAAGCCGATCGTCGAGGGCGGCAGGGTGGACGACCTCACCGATGAGTACGAACCGGCAGGAAGCGGCACGGAAGCGGGCATAGATCCCGCAGTCGGTGTGAACGAGGGCGGCGGCACGGAGACCGGCACGGGACTCGGCGCCGACGCGGAAACCGGCACGGAACTCGGCACGGCGACCGACGCGGCATCCCTCACGGCAACCGGCACCGGTACGGCCACCGCCACCGGCGCCGGCCCGGGCGCCGCCACCGACACCTCCGGCGCGGCGCAGAACGTCCAGTCGCAGCTGGCCTCGCTCTCCGACACCCTCGACCAGATCCCGGCGCTGCTCGGCCCCAACGGCAACGGCATCGGCTCCAACTCGTGGGTGGTCTCGGGCGACCACACCACCACCGGCAAGCCGCTGCTGGCCAACGACCCGCATCTGGCTCCGCAGATGCCCTCGCTCTGGTACCAGATGGGCCTGCACTGCAACACCGTCGGCAAGGACTGCCCCTTCGACGTGGCGGGTTACACCTTCTCGGGCATGCCAGGTGTGATAATCGGGCACAACTCGTCGATCGCCTGGGGCATGACGAACCTCGGTGCCGACGTGACCGACCTCTACCTGGAGAAGGTCACCACCGACACGTACCTCTACGACGGCAAGCAGAAGGCCTTCGAGACCCGCAAGGAGACCATCAAGGTCGCCGGCGGCGCCGACCGCACGATCACGGTGCGCAGCACCGGAAACGGCCCGGTGATCTCCGATCGCAGCGCCGAACTGCGCACCGTCGGCGACCGCGCACCGGTGCCCAACTCCGCGCCCGACCGTGCCGAGGGCTACGCGGTCTCCCTGCGCTGGACTGCGCTGACCCCGTCCAACACCATGGACGCGGTCTTCAAGCTCGATTCCGCGACCGGCTGGGAGGAGTTCCGGGCAGCCGCCCGCGACTTCGCCGTCCCGTCCCAGAACCTGATCTACGCCGACAACAAGGGGCCGAAGGGCCACATCGGCTACCAGGCGCCCGGCCGGATCCCGATCCGCGCCGGCGGTTACGACGGCACCTACCCGGCCCCCGGCTGGGACTCGCGGTACCAGTGGAAGGGGTACATCCCCTTCTCCGAGATGCCGTACGACTTCGACCCGCAGCGCGGCTACATCGTCACCGCCAACCAGGCCGTGGTCGACCAGGACAAGTACCCCTACCTGCTCACCCAGGACTGGGGCTACGGCACCCGCAGCCAGCGGATCAGCGACCTGATCCAGTCCAAGATCAAGGACGGCGGCCTGGTCTCCATGGACGACATGCAGGAGATGCAGGGCGACAACAGCAGCGAGATCGCCAAACTCCTGGTGCCGTACCTGCTGAAGATCGACATAAGGAACGATAAGGACGACTACGTCCGCAACGCCCAGAAGCTCCTGGAGGGCTGGGACTACAACCAGGACGCCGACTCGGCGCCGGCGGCCTACTTCAACGCCGTCTGGCGCAACATCCTCAAGCTGGCCTTCGGCAACAAGCTGCCCAAGGAGCTGCGCCCGGTGGGCCAGTGCCTGACCGTCCCGGCCGCCGACAGGTCCGGCCCGGTCGACGACCTCGACGGCAAGCCCGAGCTGGTGCGCGAGTGCGGCCTGCGCGCCGCCGACCAGGCGCAGCCCGACGGCGGCGACCGCTGGTTCGAGGTCGTCCGCTCGATCGTGAAGGACGAGGACAACCCGTGGTGGACGGACTCCCCCTCGGCCTTCTACGACAAGGACAGCGACCGGGCGCACACCACCCGCGACGAGCTGTTCGCCCGGGCCATGAAGGACGCCCGCTACGAGCTGACCGCGAAGCTCGGCAAGAACATCGACACCTGGAGCTGGGGCCGCCTCCACACCCTGGAGCTGCGCAACCAGACCCTGGGCACCGGTGGCCCGGCCGTCGTCCGCTGGCTGCTCAACCGCGGCCCGTGGCAGCTCGGCGGCGGCGAGGCCGCGGTCAACGCGACCGGCTGGAACGCGGCCGGCGGCTACGAGGTCGTCTGGGTGCCGTCGATGCGGATGGTCGTCTCGCTCGCCGACTTCGACAAGTCCCGGTGGATCAACCTGACGGGCGCCTCCGGCCACGCCTACAGCGCCCACTACACCGACCAGACCGCCAAGTGGGCCGCGGGCGAGCTGCTGCCGTGGATGTTCAGCAAGCCGCGGGTCGACACGGCGACGCAGGAAACCCTCGAGCTGACGCCGTGACCGTGACGGGCGGAACGTGACACGAAGGGGCGGGCCGTCAGGCCCGCCCCCTTCGTTCGTCCCCGAGGCGCTGACCCGCTGCTGGGCGTTCTCCGTCCCCCTCGCCTCCGTCCCCCTCGCCTCCGCCCCCCTCGCCTCTGGTGCCGCCCGCCCCTCGAGCCCCCGCCCTCAGGGGCCGCCGAAGCGCCGTACGCCCTGCGGCGTCACCACCGCGTCGACCGGCCGGTCGTGCGGCTCGCAGGGCACCCGGTCCAGCACCTCGTGCGCGTACAGCAGCACCACCAGCGCCGGCGTCGCGCCCGCCGCGTCCAGCCGGGCCAGGACCCGGTCGTACGAGCCGCCGCCGCGGCCCAGCCGCCGGCCCCGGCCGTCGACGGCCAGTCCGGGGAGCAGCACCGCGTCCGCCTCGGTGACCGCGTCCGGGCCGAGACGGGGGCCGGTGGGCTCGTACAGGCCCCGGGCGGCCGGCCGCAGGGTGCCGGGCCCCTCGTAGAGCGCCCAGTCCAGGTCGTTGTCGGGCAGCAGGACGGGCAGAAGCACCCGTTCCCCGCGTTCGCGCAGCACCTCGAGCAGTGCGCGGGTGCCGGGTTCGGCGCCCACCGACACGTACGCCGCCACGGTCCGGGCCCGCGAGAACGCGGACAGGGCCAGGGCGTGTTGCGCGATCGCCCGTTCGGCCTCCGCCCGGTCATCGGCAGTCAACCCGCGTCTCACCTGGAGGAGGCGTTCTCGCAATTCCCTTTTGATAATCTCGCCATCACTCATTTGACGTGCAAGCGCCGCCTTTCGTCATCAAGCAACCGGAACTTCATCTTCACCTCATAGCCAGCGGTTATCGTTGCCCCATGACTCACGCGCGTACCCGGATCAGCAAGGCGGTCATCCCTGCCGCCGGGCTTGGCACCCGTTTCCTGCCCGCCACAAAGGCGACGCCCAAGGAAATGCTGCCGGTGGTCGACAAGCCCGCAATCCAGTACGTCGTCGAGGAGGCCGTCGCCGCGCACCTTTCCGACGTCCTCATGATCACAGGCCGGAACAAGCGGCCGCTCGAGGACCACTTCGACCGCAACTACGAGCTCGAGTCGGCGCTGACCGCCAAGGGCGACGAGGCGCGCCTGGCGCGGGTCCAGGAGTCCAGTGACCTCGCCACCATGCACTACGTGCGCCAGGGCGACCCGCGCGGCCTCGGCCACGCCGTTCTCTGCGCCGAGCCGCACGTCGGGGACCAGCCCTTCGCTGTGCTGCTCGGCGACGACCTGATCGATCCCCGCGACCCGCTGCTCGGCCGCATGATCGAGGTGCAGGAGCGACACGGCGGCAGCGTCGTGGCGCTGATGGAGGTCGACCCGAGCCAGATCCACCTCTACGGCTGCGCCGCCATAGTCCCCACCGGCGACGACGACGTGGTCCGCGTGACCGACCTCGTCGAGAAGCCCGCGCGGGAGGAGGCGCCCTCCGCGTACGCGGTCATCGGGCGCTATGTGCTGGACCCGTCGATCTTCGCGGTGCTCAGCAAGACCCGGCCCGGCCGCGGCGGCGAGATCCAGTTGACCGACGCGTTGCGCGAACTGGCCCAGGAGGGCGGCCCGGACGGTCCGGTGCACGGCGTCATCTTCACCGGCCGGCGCTACGACACCGGAGACCGGGGCGACTACCTGCGTGCGATTGTCCGACTGGCGTGCGAACGTGATGACCTGGGGCCGGACTTCCGGTCCTGGCTGCGCACGTTTGTCAGCGAGGAGATGCAAGATTGAGCAGTGGCACGGCCGACCGCGTCTGGTCCGTCTCGGAGCACCTCGACAACATCCTTCGGCAACTGAAGCCGCTGGAGCCCATCGAGCTCCAACTGCTCGACGCCCAGGGGTGCGTCCTCGTGGAGGACGTCATGGTGCCCGTTCCGCTGCCGCCCTTCGAGAACAGCTCGATGGACGGCTACGCGGTCCGCACCACCGACACCCTGGGCGCCGACGCCTCACATCCGGCCGTGCTCACCGTCGTCGGTGACGTGGCGGCCGGCAGCGGCGAACTGCCCACCGTGGGACCGGGTCAGACGGCCCGCATCATGACCGGCGCCCCGCTGCCGCCCGGCGCCGAGGCCGTGGTGCCCGTCGAGTGGACCGACGGCGGCACGGGCGGCGACCCGGTCATCGGCATGCCGGCCGCGAGCCGGAGCCCCGACGCCGTGGGCGGCGAGGTCCGCGTCTACCGACCCGTGGAGCGGGGCGACCACGTCCGGGCGCGCGGCAGCGACGTCGCGGCGGGCGAGCTGGCGCTCAGCGCCGGCACGGTGCTGGGCCCGCCGCAGATCGCCCTGCTCGCCGCCGTCGGCCGCGCCACCGTACGGGTGCGGCCCCGGCCGAGGGTGGTCGTGGTCTCCACCGGCAGCGAACTCGTCCCGCCCGGCGAGGAGCTGGGCCCCGGCCGCATCCACGACTCCAACAGCTACATGCTCACCGCCGCAGCCCGCGAGGCCGGCGCCCAGTCCTACCGGGTGGGCGCGGTCGTGGACGACGCCGAGACCTTCCGGGCCACCGTCGAGGACCAGTTGATCCGGGCGGACCTCGTGGTCACCACGGGCGGCGTCAGCGTCGGCGCGTACGACGTGGTGAAGGAGGCGCTCGGCGAGGAGATCGAGTTCCGCAAGCTGGCGATGCAGCCCGGCAAGCCGCAGGGCTTCGGCTTCATCGACGCCGGAGCACGCGCCGAGGCGGGGGGCGACGGGGAGGACGCGCAGGCCGCGCCGCCGGAGCCGGAGCGCACCCCGCTGCTCGCGCTGCCCGGCAACCCGGTCAGCGCCTACGTCTCCTTCGAGCTGTTCGTCCGGCCCGCCATCCGCACCCTCATGGGCGTGGAGCCGGTGTTCCGCACGACGGTGCGGGCCGTGTGCGACAGCGATCTGACCTCCTCGCCCAAGGGCCGGCGGCAGTTCCTGCGCGGCCGCCACGACCCCGCCACCGGCCGGGTCACCCCTGTGGGCGGCGCCGGCTCGCACCTGGTCAAAGCACTCGCCCACGCGAACGCGCTGATCGTGGTGCCCGAGGACACGACGCAGGTCGCGGCGGGCTCGGAGGTCGACGTCGTGCTGCTCGACTGAGCGGGTACCGTTACTGCCCACGCGAGCACGCGGCGAGCAGTGGGAGTGCCGGACCGATGACAGAACAGCAGCATCTGACGCACATCGACGACGCGGGGGCGGCCCGCATGGTGGACGTCTCGGAGAAGGACGTCACCACCCGCGTCGCCCGGGCGACCGGCCGGGTCCTGGTGTCGCCGCGTGTCATCGAACTGCTGCGGGGTGAGGGCGTGCCGAAGGGCGACGCCCTCGCCACCGCGCGCATCGCCGGGATCATGGGCGCCAAGCGCACCCCCGACCTCATCCCGCTGTGCCACCCGCTGGCCGTCTCCGGGGTGAAGGTCGACCTCTCGGTGGGCGACTCGTCCGTGGACATCACCGCCACCGTGAAGACCACCGACCGCACGGGCGTGGAGATGGAGGCCCTCACGGCGGTGAGCGTCGCCGCGCTCACCGTCGTCGACATGGTCAAGGCCGTCGACAAGGCCGCCGTCATCACGGACGTGCGGGTGGAGGAGAAGACCGGCGGCAAGTCCGGCGACTGGAGCCGCACCCGATGAGGGCACTGGCGATCACCGCGTCCAACCGCGCCGCCGCCGGCGTCTACGAGGACCGGGGCGGCCCGCTGATCGTCGCCGGACTGCGCGAGATGGGCTTCACCGTCGACGGCCCGCGTGTCGTCCCCGACGGCGAGCCCGTCGGCGACGCGCTGCGGGAGGCCGTGGCCGGGGGGTACGACGTCGTGGTCACCACCGGCGGCACCGGCATCTCGCCCACCGACCGCACCCCGGAGGTCACCCGCGGGGTCCTCGACTACGAGGTCCCCGGAGTCGCGGAGGCGATCAGGGCCGCGGGCCGCGAGAAGGTGCCGACGGCCGCGCTGTCGCGTGGCGTCTGCGGTGTCGCCGGGCGCACCCTGGTGGTGAACCTCCCCGGATCGACCGGCGGCGTCAAGGACGGCCTGGCCGTCCTGGCCCCGATCCTCGTCCATGCCGTCGAGCAGATCCACGGCGGCGACCACCCTACGTCTGGGAGACCGAGCTGAACGGGTCCTGGCCGGCCGAACTGGCGGACGGGGACGTCCTCCTCCGCCCGATAAGGATGCGCGACCAGCGGGCCTGGCGCGAGGTGAACCGGCGCAACCGGCAGTGGCTGCGGCCCTGGGAGGCCACGGTGCCGCCGGCGCCGCCGGGCCACCTCACCCAGCGGCCCACCTACCGCCAGATGGTCCGGCATCTGCGCCACGAGGCCGCCGCGGGCCGCATGATGCCGTTCGTCGTCGAGTACCAGGGGCGGCTCGCCGGTCAGCTCACGGTCGCCGGGATCACGTGGGGCTCCATGTGCAGCGCCCACATCGGCTACTGGGTCGACGAGGCCGTCGCCGGGCGCGGGGTCATGCCCACCGCGGTCGCGCTCGCCGTGGACCACAGCTTCCGTGCGGTGGGACTGCACCGCATCGAGGTCTGCATCCGGCCGGAGAACACCCCGAGCCGCCGGGTGGTGGAGAAACTCGGCTTCCGTGAGGAAGGACTGCGCCCCCGCTATCTCCACATCGACGGGGCGTGGCGCGACCACCTGGTCTTCGCGCTGACGGCGGAGGAGGTGCCGGAGGGAATGCTCCGGCGCTGGCACCGGACGCGACCGGGAACGGCTCACAAATAAAATCTTTGTTCGAAAGTGGCCGCCGATTCGACTCCGATGTGGGCACGATCAGAAAAAAATTTCGGAGTATCAGCCAGATCGTGCGACACACCGCGCCGAATTGCGTATCCCGTGTGGCCGACCCCCCTACCGTGTGATGCGTGAGCAGCAGCGGCCTCATCTACGCAGTCATCGTCGGGGCCTGGGCTGCCTACTTGGTGCCGATGTGGCTCCGTAGGCAGGACGAGCTCAACGAAGCGCGCCCGACGGAGCGCTTCAGTACCGCCATCCGGCTGCTGTCCGGACGTGCGGCGCTGGAGCGCAGGTACGCCAAGACGGCGGACCCGGAATCGGAGACCGAGGCGGAGCCCGCGGTCGACGTCCGGGCCCTTGCCGTACCCGCGACAGAGGTGAAGCCGAAGTCCCGGCAGAGCGGGAAGCCGGGCAAGCCCGGCAAGCAGGGCGGTCAGGCGCACCCCCGGACGGTGAGGAAGCCCGATCCGCGCGCCAAGGTGCTCGCCGCCCGACGCCGCACCATCACGCTGCTCTTCCTCGCCTTCACCGCCGGCATGATCGTCGCCGCGGTCGGCGGTGTCGCCTTCCTCTGGGCCCCGGCCGCGCCCGCCGTGCTGCTCACGTTCTACATCGCCTATCTGCGCACGCAGGAACGCCGCCGCTTCGAGGTCAAGCTCGACCAGCGCCGTGCCGCCGACGCCGCCAAACGCCTGCGTGAGGCCCGTACGACCCGCGAGCCCGGCCTGGACGCGCCCGACGCGGCAGAGCCCGCACAGCCCGCCGAGGAGCCTGCGACGGCCGACCGGCGCGCCCTGGTGGAGCAGACCGACCACGCCGAGTGGGTCGACCAGCAGCGCGTCCCCGCCGAGGACACCTGGGAGGTCCCGGCCCCCCGGCCCACCTTCTCCACGGCCCCGGTCACCCCGCGCCGCTCCCGCGACCGCTCCCGCACCCCTCTGTTCGACCAGCACGCCGACCGCGGCCGGCCCCGAGCGGCCAACGAGTGACCTCCCAGCGCGGGGGGCGCGCCGAGCACCCTCGGCGGGATGCTAGAGTTTTCCTCGTTGCAAGGGCCTGTGGCGCAGTCCGGTAGCGCACCTCGTTCGCATCGAGGGGGTCAGGGGTTCGAATCCCCTCAGGTCCACAGCAGCTCAAAGCCCCTGTCGGAGAGATCCGGCAGGGGCTTTGTCATGCCGTACAGCAGCGAAGTACAGCAACTACGGTCGATCTTGCTTGTCGAGATGCTTGCCGAGCCTGCGCAGAGCCTTGCGCGTCGCCTCGGACGGGACATGCGTGTAGATCTCCATCGTCACCGCGAATGCACCGGATTGCAGCCGCCGCAGGGAAGCGCCACTCGGGACGAGCTCGCGGGCAAGCTCCAGAGATGGGAGCCGATCCGGCGCATGACGTCGAGGAGTTCGTCGGGCTCGTCGGCGCCCCAGCGGTCCTTCTGGAACTTGGGGTCGATGCACAGTCGCAGGGCCTGGTCCTCCGCCCAGAGGAACGTGCCGACGCCCGTCGACGGTCGAGTCGAGGGCACCGTCGGAGACGGCGTAGACCGACGCGTAGATGCCGCGGGCCACTGCCTCGGCCGGATGGACCTCCGCCCATGTCCGCCATGGCGGTCCCCGGGGCTCCGGATCCTCAGCGAACGTGCCTGCCTCCATGAGCACCGGGAGCCGCAGCCCGTTCCCGTACTTCTGGTAAGCGTGTGCCGGCAGGGCGACCGGGACAGCGGGGCGGTCAGTTCGGCGCCGCATCCCGCGCACGCGAAAACGAACACATGCCCTCCGCTGGAGAATCGGGGGACATCGTCGCAGTTTTCCCCGGGGCTATCGCGTAGAAGACGGGTGCGATGTCGCGGACGGTCGGTCGCAGGCGGCTGATCTCGGGCGGGCGCCGGCGCGCTCCCGACCCGCCCGGTGGCCACGGCGGTATCGGAATCGCCATGCGCCCGCGCCTGTGTGCGCGGCCGAACGGATCGGCCCGCCAGGGCTGTCGACGTCGCCACGCACTGTGTCCTCCGTCACGTTCTCCAACCTCATCGCGGCTCGGACGTCTCTGGGCATGGACAGGTAGTCGAATCCCTCTGACAGCACGTCCAACAGTCGCGCCTTCGCACTCTCAGGAGGAACTCCTTGCCCTGGAAACGCCGCGCCGGTCACCGCGCCGCAGCACTGTCCCTGGCCGCCGCCGCCGTGGTTCTCGGCGGTTGCGCCGCGCCCGCCCCGGTAGCGGTGAAGGCGCTGGACAACAGCCCGTCTCCTGTGAAGTCCGCGGTCGTCCACCCCTCGCAGGGAACGCAGGGAACGCAGGGAACGCAGGGAACGCAGGAACCCGAGGACGCTGTCACCGAGAAGCCGGTGTCGTACCGGCCGGCGGACCCCGAGGACACCGTGCGGACGCCGTCCGGGTACCTCGTCAACAAGTGCGTGCCCCGACGGCTGTATGAGCACGTCACGACACTGACCACACAGGACGGCAAGCACCTCTCCACACTGATCCTGGGCAAGGGGCCGGACGCCGTCTACTTCGGGCATCAGTACGGAGGCCAGATCTGCAACTTCCTCGACCTCGCCGAGGAGTTCGCCAAACGCGGCTACCGGGTGATGCTTCCGGAGTTCCGCAACCACGTCGCCTCTGAGAAGTCCGACTCCTCCAGCGCCCTGGACGCGAAGGCCGCCTTCGACAAGCTCAAGGACCTCGGGACGAAGCGGGTCTTCCTCGCGGGGGCCTCCTGCGGCGGAACCACCGCGGCCACGCAGGGCGTGGCGAGCGGCATACCCCTCGCGGGCCTGGCTCTGCTCTCCTCGCCGGCGCGGTGTGACGGCGACGCGGTGGCGGCGGTCAAGAAGATCAAGGCGCCTTCGATGTTCTTGGTCGAGCACGACGACATGCAGGGAGGGCACGAGCGGCAGATCCGCGAGCTCTACGAGGCGTCCGCGGCGTCGGACAAGCGCCTCGTCGCGGTCGACGGCGAGGAGCACGGGACATTGATGCTGTACGGATCCAAGGAGGACGACGAGCGACGCGCCATGGTCGTCAGCTTCATCGCGAACGCGTTCACCGCGGGCGACGAGGCAGGCGGCGGCTCGCGGTAGGCCGCGACCGTCACCCACCCGAAGCGACCCACACGGCTTGTGTGGGAGCAGGCGGGAATCCCGGGCCTTTAAGCCCGGGAGGATGTCAAGCCTGCTGCCCGCTCCTCGTCCGCGACCGGGGACCCCGGCACACGGGTCGCCGCCGCATAGCGGCCTGCCCTGCCGCGCGGTCCCGGACGCGTGAAATGGGCTGGCGCCGTGCGGGGCGCGGGGAGGAGCATGCGGCGGTGGAGATTCTGATGTCGGGGCCGCCGGACGGCGAGGTGGAGGTGCCGGCGCGGATCAGCGCGCTGGCGGGGGAGCGGGCGCCGCTGCCCGTGTGGCGCAACGAGGCGGGCGGGGTGACGTTCCGGCTGGGCGCGGGCGAGGACCGGCTGTTCGCCAAGTGGGCGCCGGCCGGCTCGGGGCTCGACCTGGGAGCCGAGGCCGAGCGCCTGGAGTGGGCGAGCCGCTTCACGCCCGTGCCGCCCGTCCTGGAGTACGGGACGGACGAGGCGGGCGCCTGGCTGGTGACGCGCGGGCTGCCCGGGGAAAGCGCCGTCAGCCCGCGCTGGACGGCGGACCCCGGCACGGCGGTACGCGCGCTGGGCGCCGGGCTGCGCGCGCTGCACGACCGGCTGCCCGTGGACCGCTGCCCGTACGACTGGTCCGTCGGCACCCGCCTGGAACGCGCCCGGAGGGCCGGCAGGCGCGTGCCGGGGGACCTGCCGCCCGCGCCCCCGGTCGACCGGCTCGTGGTGTGCCACGGAGACCCCTGCGCGCCCAACACGCTGCTGGGCGAGGACGGTTCCTGGTCGGGCCACGTCGACATGGGCGCCCTCGGTGTCGCCGACCGCTGGGCCGATCTGGCCGTCGCCACATGGAGCACCGAGTGGAACTACGGGCCGGGCTGGGAGGACGCGCTCCTGGAGGCGTACGGCACAGTCCCCGACCCGGAGCGGACAGCCTATTACCGGCGCCTGTGGAGCGTCACCTGACGGGCGCCCCGACGGGACGGCCCGGCCGCGGGAAACCCCGCGTCAGAGCAGGGGGTTGGGCAGTCCCGTCCACTGGTCGCCGTGCGCGGCGGTCTCCAGCCGCATCGACGTCAGGGCCTTGACGGCGAGTTCGGGGGCGCGGAGCAGGGCCGCCCGGTCCGCGAGGGCGTCCGCCGTGGTGGGGTGGGCGTCGAAGGCGCGGACGGCCTCCGTGCGCACCGCGTCCCACAGCCGGGCCTCGGTGGGGCGGTGGCCCTCCCCGAGGGCGGAGACGAGGCTGCCGAACGTGGTGGCGACCAGGGAGCCGTAGAGCTTGGAATGCAGGACCGCCGGGTCGTCGCTGAGGCCGCGGCCCATCGGGGGCACGCGGACGCCGTGCCGGGCGAGGCGGGCCGGGCTGATCCGGACGTCGGCGAGGTCGCGGTAGACCAGCCGCAGCGGCCGGGCGTGCCGGTCGAGGACGACCAGCAGGTTCTGGCCGTGCGCCTCCAGGGCGACGCCCCAGGACAGCAGCCGCAGCAGGGCCGGGAGCGCGAGCCCGGCGAAGGCGGTGAGCCACGCGGCGCCGTCCGGGGGCGGGCCCGGTGCCGCGGCCGCGAGCAGGGAGCGCAGCAGCGGCGGTCCGCCGGCGGCGGGGCGCCCGGTGAGGGCGGCGACGGGCAGCACGCTCTCGCCGGCCGCGGGGTCCGCGAAGCCGGCCGGGGACTCCCGCAGGATCGCGGCGAGGTCGGGGACGGCCTCACCGCCGACGACGGCGCAGGCCGCCCCGAGGTTGCGGGTGATGTGCAGCGTGCCGGGGCCGAGCCGCCGGGCCAGTTCGTCCAGCAGCCCGGACAACGGGGCGCTGTCGGTCACCGAGCGGGCGGAGATGTCGCGGACGGACGAGGTCATCCGCATGCTCAGCGCCGTCTTCAGGTGCGGCCCGCCGCCCCGCGGGGCGAGGGTGCGCACCGACATCAGGGGCCGGGCGGGGACCGCGGCCTCGGCATAAGGGCGCACCCCGAGGGCTGGCAGGATGTGCCGGGTCTGCCAGGGATGGACGGGCAGCAGCAGCCGGTCGCCGTCCCGGAACCGGTCCGGCCAGACGCCCGCGACCAGGCACTCGGCGGCGGGGACGGCGACGAGGTCGAGGGCGACGACGGGCCGGTGCTCGGGACCGTAGGCCAGTTGCTCGGCCACGGAGAAGCCGGGGCGGCTGCGGCAGCACGGGTGGTAGGGGTGGCCGTCGACGACACCCTGCTCGTAGGAGGCGAGTGACGGCGGCCGGACGCCGCCGTCCCGCGAGCCGTGCGCCTGCGCGGCGTCCGCGGCTCCCGCGCGGGACAGGGCGAGCGAGGCGACGCTGTGGTCGAGTTCCTCGCGCAGCAGGCCCGACCCCGGCAGGCCGAGGGCCTCCACCAGGGCGGCCGGATGCTCCTGGGGCCGGCCGTCCAACAGGAGAACGGTCTCGTCCGCCGGCGACCCCAGGTCGTGCGGCAGTCGCCGCGGCCCGGTGAGCACCCGGCCGTCGTGCAGGAGTACGCGGCCGGGACCGCGCGAGGCGATCCCCGGCAGGGGCTCCAGGAGCAGGGCGCGCCACAGGCGGCCGAGCACGGCGGCGCGGGCGCCGGGGAGCGCGGCGGCGTACGCGTCGCGCAAATCGGGTCGGAGCGCCGCCAGGTCGCCGGCGAACGCCGTCTCCAAAGGGCGCCGCGTCGCAGCCGCCGAGTGCGGGTACATGTTGGGTGCCTACCCTACGCAGGAGGTCGCCGACCGTGCTTCGACCAGCGCAGTCGCCCGTGGAGACGAGCCGCCGTGGGTGACGCCTGGGAACGCGCCGAGGCGCTGTCCGCGACGGCCCTGCTGAACTGCCTGCTGCGCGAGGTCGCCGAGGCCGCGGGTGAGGACGGCGGCCGTCTCGTCCACCGGCTGCCCGCGACCGGCCGGCTGCTGCGGACGCGGCCGGGGCGGCGCCCCACCGGCCCCGAGCTGCGCACCCGGGACGGCTGGCGGCCGCTCCCGCTGGAGGGCCTGGTCGAGGTCGCCTCGGCGGAGCTCACCGCCCGCACAGGTGTGACCGCCCCCGGGCTGCCCGCGGAGATCGCGGACAGCCGCGACGTGCTCGCCGCCCTGTTGGAAGCCCGCGACCGCACGCCGCCGCCCGCCGATCCCTATCTGCGCTCCGAGCAGGCCCTGGTGGCCGGGCACCGCTACCACCCCGCGCCCAAGAGCCGCGGTGGCGGCCCGCCGGAGAGCTGGCTGCCCTACGCGCCCGAGGCGCACGCGAGCTTTCCGCTCACCCTGCTCGCGGTCCGCGCCGACCTGCTGGCAGGGGAGGGCGACACCGCGGTGCTCGACCGGCTGTACCCGGACGTTCCCGGCGGCTACCGGGTGCTGCCCGCGCACCCCTGGCAGCTGGCCCTGCTGGGGGACCTCCCCGCCTTCCACGACGGGCGCCTGCTGCGCCTGGGCCGCACCGCCGTGCCGGCCGTGCCGACGGCGTCCCTGCGGACGGTGTACCTGCCCGAGGCCGACCTCTTCCTGAAGTTCAGCCTCGACGTGCGGATCACCAACGACATCCGCCGGCTGTGGCGGCACGATCTGCGCTGGCTCGGCCCGGTGGACGAGGTGCTGCGCGGCGTCCCGGAGGCGGACGTCCTGTCCGACCGCGGGTACCGCACCGCCGCCCTGGGCGGCCGGGACCCGTACGAGGCGCTGGCCGTGCTGGTCCGCGAGGGTTTCGGCGGGCACGTGCGGCCCGGGCTGACCCCGCTGCTCGCGGCCGCCGTCGCCGAGGGGTACGAGGGCAGCCCGCTCGCCGCGCCGGGACTCACCGCGCGGGACACGCTGGCCTGGTGGGAGGCGTACCTGCGGCAGGTCGTGCCGCCGGTGCTGCACGCGTATCTGCGGCACGGGGTGGTGCTGGAGTGCCACCTGCAGAACGTGCTCGTCGCCGTGGACGCCGACGGCCTGCCGGGCCAGGCGCTCTTCCGCGACCACGAGGGCGTCAAGCTGGTCGAGGAGCGGCACCGGGAGCTGCTGCGCCGCCGTCGTCGGCCGGACGCCGCCGGGCCCGGTGTGGACGCCGCCCACGGCTGGGAGCGCCTGGTGTACTGCCTCGTCACCAACAACCTGCTGGAGATCGCGGGCGCGGCCGCCGAACGCCACCCCGGCCTCACCCCGGCGCTGTGGGCGCGGGCCCGGCGCTTCCTCCAGGAGTGGGCGGCCGGGCACGGCGACCCGGCACCGCTGCGGGAGCTGCTCGCCGCCCCGCACATCCCCGCGAAGACCAATCTGCTCCTGCGCTGGACGGAGGCGGACGGCGCAGCCGCCCGCTACCAGCCGCTGCCGAACCCGCTGCGGCCCCGGGCCGGCGAGGCGACCGGCTCCGACCCCGGCTCCGGCTCTGACCTCGGCTCCGGCTCCGGCTCCGACCCCGGCGAGCTGCACGCGGCGGCGCCGCCGAACCCCGTGGCGCCGCCCGGGCGCCCTCGTCCTGCTGAGAGCGGCTGAGGCCGGCGTCACGGGGCGGAGGCGTTCCGGGACGGCGGCGGTCAGCGGTGCGACGGCCGACCCGCGGGGCCGCCGGGATCACCTGTCGTCGCCGGCCTGGTCGGGCACGAGTCGTTCGAGGACGTCCTGGAACTCCTCGCCCACGGTGATCAGCAGCCCGTCGCCGTCCTTGTGGCTGAGCTGGGTCAGCACGCCGTCCCGCCACCAGTAGACGTACGGGCTGATCGGACCCACCGCGTCCTCGTGGCCCGCCGCGGCGAAACCCGCCATGCCGTTGAGCGCGGGGATGACGCCGCTGTCGCGGATGGCGTGGAAGGCCAGCTGGTGCCGGAACGGCATGGCGACCAGCGCCCCGTCGGCGGTCAGCGGTTTCCCGGTGACCCGTTCCACCAGCTCGTCCAGGACCAGCACCCGGGCGGCGGTGAAGAAGGAGTCGCCGACCAGGACGTCGAAGCGCACGTCGGCGTGCCGGACGACCTCGTGCCGTTCCACCGGAAGGTCGCGCAGATTGAGCAGGGCGCGGCCGCGCAGCTCGCGGGCGTCGCCGAGCGGGACCAGGGCGTGGTCGGCGAGCGTCATCACGCTCTCCGGGAGGTCCAGGGCGAGCACCTCCAGCAGCCCGGGCGCGGCGACGCGGGCGTAGCGGAAGGTCTCGGGGTCGATCGCGTCAGGGGGGACGAGGCGCGGGTAGAGCCGCTCGCGGATCTCCTCGGCGGGCATGGTCTCCAGCGGTGAGGGCCCGTCGAGCGTGCGCAGCACCGCCCCGATGTGCTCGCGCGCCAGCTGCGGCCACACGCGCGGGCCGCGCCGGTCGTTGTGGCACAGCGCGGCGAGGTTGCCGAGCCCGAAGCGGCGGCCGGAGTCGTCGGTCACCATGTCGGTGAAGACGGTGACCTCCAGCCCGAGCTCGGCGAACGATTCCCGCACGATCGCGCGGAAGCGCGCGCCCTCGTCCACCGAGAAGAAGGCGTACTCGGGGTCGCGGGGTGCGTCCCGCTGGTCACGCTTCGGCCCGCGCCGGAAAATCCCCACCTCAGATGTCCCCTCGACAGACCTGGACTCGACTCCACGAGCAGGGCGCGATCCTATCGGCAGGCGCCCGGGGCCGCCCTGCGCGTTCAGCCCTCGCCGTCCGGTGCGTCCCGGTAGGTCTCCAGCAGCCGCAGCCACACCTCGCTCATGGTGGGGAAGGCCGGTACGGCGTGCCACAGCCGCTCCAGCGGCACCTCGCCGGCGACGGCGATCGTGGCCGCGTGCAGCATCTCCCCGACCGACGGGCCGACGAAGGTGACGCCGACGAGGTGGCCCCGGTCCAGGTCGACCACGGCGCGGGCCTTGCCCTTGTAGTCGTCGGCGTACAGGCCGGCGCCGGAGACGCTGCCGATCTCGTAGTCCACGACCTTCACGCGGCGGCCCGCCTGCCGTGCCTGTTCGGCGGTGAGGCCGACGGCGGCGGCCTCGGGCTCGGTGAAGACGACCTGGGGGACGGCGCTGTGGTCGGCGGTGGCCGTGTGCCGGCCCCAGGGAGCGGTGTCCAGGGGCTCGCCCTTGGCGCGGGCGGCGATGGCGGCCCCGGCGATACGGCCCTGGTACTTGCCCTGGTGGGTGAGGAGGGCGCGGTGGTTGGTGTCGCCCGCGCAGTACAGCCAGCCGCCCTCGACGTCCTCGACCAGGCAGGTGTCGTCGACGGCCAGCCACGAGCCGGGGGTCAGGCCGACCGTCTCCAGGCCCAGGTCGTCGGTGTGCGGGGCGCGTCCGGTGGCGAACAGGACCTCGTCGGCGACGAGTGCGGAGTCGTCGGAGAGCAGCAGGGTGACCGGCCCGGCCGCATCGGCGCGCCGCAGCTCCGTCACCGACACGCCGAAGCGGATCTCCGTCCCGGCGGCGCGCATCCCTTCCGCGACGAGCCCGCCCACGAACGGCTCCCAGCGCGGCAGCAGCGCGGAGCCGCGGACCAGCACCGTCACCTCGGAGCCGAGCGACCGCCACGCGGTCGCCATCTCGACGCCGACGACACCTCCGCCGACCACCACGAGCCGCCCCGGCACCTCGGAGGAGCTGGTGGCCTCGCGGCTGGTCCACACGCGGCCGTCGGCGATGCCGGGCAGCTCGGCGCGGGTGCCCGTGCAGACCGCCACGGCGTGCCGGGCCAGCAGGACGCGCTCGCCGCCGTCCGGGGTCTCGACGACGACCCGGCGCGGGCCGTCGAGCCGTCCGCGCCCCCGGACGAGGTCGATGCCGACCGAGTCCAGCCAGGTCACCGCCCCGTCGTCCTTCCAGTTCCCCGTCCACCAGTCGCGCCGGGCCAGCACCGCGGCGGCGTCCAGTCGCCCGCCCGCGGCCTCCCGGGCCCCCGCGACGGCCCGCGCGGCCTCCAGCGCCGCCTGCGGGCGCAGCAGCGCCTTGCTGGGGATGCACGCCCAGTACGAGCATTCGCCGCCGACCAGCTCCGCCTCGACCACCACGGTGGTCAGTCCGGCCTGCCTGGTCCGGTCGGCGACGTTCTCCCCGGTGGGGCCGGCGCCGATGACGATGACGTCGTAGGTGTCCGTGCGCGTGCTCGTACCGCTGTCAGCCGCCGTTGTCATGGTTCCACCGTAGGCAACGCCGCGTCCGCGCACAGCCGGAGCCCCCGGTCTCACCGCCGCTGTCACCGCACGGTCCCACCGCTCTCACCGGTCCCACCCGGGGCGGCGCCGCCCCGCCCGGGGCGTGCTCCTGGAGGGGCACGTCCGGGCGGCCTCAGGCGGGCAGCTGCTGTTCCGTCCAGATGACCTTGCCCCGTTCGGTGTAACGGGTGCCCCAGCGGCGGCAGAGCTGGGCGACGAGGAAGATGCCCCGGCCGCCCTCGTCGGTGTTGGCCGCGCGGCGCAACCGGGGGGAGGTGCCGCTGGCGTCGGCGACCTCGAAGACCAGGGCCCGGTCGCGCAGCAGCCTGGCCTGCACGGGGCCGGCGCCGTGCCGGATGGCGTTGGTGATCAGCTCGCTGGCGATCAGCTCCGTGGTGAAGGCGAGCTCGTCCAGGCCCCAGTCCCGCAGCCGGTGGGTGATGGCGGAGCGCAGGGCGGAGACGGCCGCGGGGTCGTCGGCCACGTCCCAGCAGGCCACCTGGGCCTCGTCCAGGGAGCGGGTGCGGGCGACGAGCAGGACGACGTCGTCGGCGCAGGGCGCGGGGCGCAGCGCGGCCTCGAGCGCGGCGCAGACCTCCTCCGGCGGGCTGTCGCGCGGGAGGGCGGCGAGGGCGCGGCCCAGGCGGCGCATGCCGGTGTCCGGGTCGAGGTGGCGGCCCTCGATGAGGCCATTGGTGTAGAGGACCAGGCCGCTGCCCTCGGGGACCGGGAACTCCGCGGCCTCGAAGGGGAGTCCGCCCAGGCCCAGGGGCGGTCCGGCGGGCAGGTCGGGGAAGCACACCCCGCCGTCCGGGGCGAGCAGCGCCGGTGGCAGGTGGCCGGCGCGGGCCAGCCGGCAGCGCCGCGTGACCGGGTCGTAGACCGCGTAGAGGCACGTCGCGCCCGCGAGGCCGGGACCGGTGCTGCTCTCCTCGTCGAGGCGGACGACGAGGTCGTCCAGGCGGCCCAGCAGCTCGTCCGGGGGCAGATCGAGGGCGGAGAAGTTGTGCACGGCCGTACGCAGCCGGCCCATGGCGGCGGCGGCGTGGATGCCGTGCCCGACGACGTCGCCGACGACCAGCGCCACCCGCGCCCCGGAGAGCGGGATGACGTCGAACCAGTCGCCGCCCACCCGGCCGCGCGCCGCCGGGAGGTAGCGGTGGGCGACGTCCACGGCGCGCTGCTCCGGCACGCCGTTCGGCAGCAGGCTGCGCTGGAGTTCGAGGGCGAGCTGGTGCTCGCGGGTGAACAACCGGGCGTTGTCGATGCAGACGGCGGCGCGGGCGGCGAGGTCCCCGGCGAGGGTGAGGTCGTCGTCGGCGAAGGGCTCGGCCCGCGCGGCCCGCGCGAAGGTGGCGACGCCCAGCAGCGTGTCGCGGGCGCGCAGCGGGACGGCGATGACGGCGCGCGGTTCGCCGTCCGGGCCCGGGGAGGTGTCACGGACGGCGGAGCTGCCGCACAGGGCTCTGGCCTGGGGGCTGCCGGGGGCGAAGCGGACCGGTTCGCCGCTGGTGTTCGGGGCGTACGCGGCGCCGGGGGCAGCGTCGCTCGCCGCCACCCGGCGCAGCTCGGCCCCGGGGCCGCCGGGGGCCGAGCCGTGCAGGACGGGGCAGAACAGGTCGACGGTCGCCTCGTCGGCGAAGCGGGGCACGGTGACCTCGACGATCTCGCGGGCGGTGCGGGCGACGTCCAGGGTGGTGCCGATCCGCAGGGCGGTCTCGCCGAGCAGTTCCAGGCGGCGGCGCGCGGCGACGGCGAGACGGCCCACCCCCGGCTCGCCGACCAGCAGCGGCTGGCGCCCGGACCCGCCGTGGGAGGCGTCGGGGACACGCGGGGACCCGGCGCCCCCGGGCAGGCTGACCTCCACGACGGCGCCGCCCGCGGCGAGCGGCCTGCACAGAAGGTGCGCCGTGCGGCCCTGCGAGAGGGGGAGTTCGAGCGCGTCCCGCCGTCCGGCGGCGATCAGATCGGCCGCGCTCCCGGCGAGTGCCGACTCGTCGCCGTCGGTGAGTCCGGCCGGAGGCCCGACGCGCCGGACGTGCCCGGTGCCGTCGAGCCGCAGGCAGCCGCCCGCGGAGGCGCGGCCGTGCTCGGCGGTCAGGTAGGTGTGCAGCAGGGCGCGTTCGCGTGCGCCGCACTGCTCGAGGAGCCGCCGCTCGATGGCGAGGGCGCAGCCGAGGGCGAGTTCGGCCATGAGGGGATGCGCGTCACCGTGCAGACTGGTGAGGTCGAGCACACCCTCCACCCGCCCGCTGACGGGGTGGCGGACGGGCACGCCGAAGCAGGTGAAGCCCCGCAGGGCGGCGGAGAAGTGCTCCTCGCCGGAGACGCGGACGGGCTGCCGGGCGGCCAGGGCGGTGCCCATGCCGTTGGTCCCGGCGTCGAGTTCGTGGTAGCTGAAGCCGGGGGCGAGCCGCACCCGGTCCAGAGCGGGCAGCAGCGGGGGCTCGGCGGCACGGCGGTCGACGATCATCCCCCGGTCGTCGGCGAGCAGCACGGCGGTGCGGGTGCCGGAGAGCGTGCCGGCGAGCCGGTCGAGGACGGGACCGGCGGCCCGGACCAGGGCCCCGGTGAAGTCGAGGTCCTCGCGGTACGGGACCTCGAAGCGCTCGGGGTCGAGGCCGGCGGTCTCACAGCGCTCCCACGAGGCGAGGATCGGTACCCGCACGGATTCGACCACCAGGCTCACTCCTCGACTTCCGCGTCCCAGGTCCCGAAAGTAGGACGGCGGAACGGCGGCAGGAGGCGGGTCGGTGAAATAGCCGCGTACAGCCACTCGTGTGGGTGATGGCGGTTTGACAGGGGGCGACCCGGACGCCGACGGGAGGGAGATCGCTTCGCGAAGCGGCGCGCGGTGGTGAACACTTGGACCCGCACGACGTACTCGCACTCGGGAGGATCCACCATGTCCAGCACGCCGCACTCCACCACGCGGATCGCGCACACCGTCTGGGACGGCAGCCTGACGGAGGGCAGCGGGGTCGTGACCCTCGACTCCTCCGGCGTCGGGGAGTACCCGGTGACCTGGGTCGCCCGCTCGCAGGAGCCGGGCGGGAAGACCAGCCCCGAGGAGCTCATCGCCGCCGCCCACTCCAGCTGCTTCTCGATGGCCCTGTCGGCCGGTCTGGGCAAGGCGGGCACCCCGCCGACCCGGCTGCGCACCCAGGCCGACGTCACCCTCACGCCGGGCACCGGCATCACCGGCATCCACCTGACCGTCGAGGGCGAGGTGCCCGGGCTCGACGAGGCGGCGTTCATCAAGGCGGCCGAGGACGCCAAGGCGAACTGCCCGGTGAGCAAGGCGCTGGCCGGCACCGAGATCACGCTCACGGCGTCGCTGGCCTGACCCGCGCCCCGGCGAGGACGCGAAGGCGCCGAGACCGCGGGCACACCGGGACCCGGACCTGCCGCGCGAGATCGGGTTGCCGTCGGCCCTGCGGTTCGTGCCCGTGCGCCGCATGTGTCGGCCGCTTCGTGGGCCGGCGTCCGGCCGGCGCCCGGCAACCGCCCGCGCCGCTGTCGACGGGCCGGATGTTGTCGCTCGCGTGCCGCCAGGGCGGCACGCGGCCCGCACGCGGCCGCTGCGCGACGGCAGCGGTGAACACGCCCCCCGGGCGAGGGCGAAGTCGCGCTGACGCGTCCGGTGGCCACGTCGACCGAAGGCGCGGGAGCCGTAGCGCGCGTCGTGACCGCCGGACTCGCGGGCCGCGCCGGACGGCGCGGCCCGGCGCTAGTCGCTGACCACGCTGCGCGGCTGGTACTGCAGGTCCTCGTACTCGGGGTGGTGTGCGATCCAGCCCGAGATGAACGGGCAGGCCGCCAGTACGCTCTGGCCGTGTTCACGCGCCTCGTCCAGGGCGTGGCGGGCGATCGCGGAGCCCACGCCGCGGCCCTCGAACTGCGGGTCGACCTGGGTGTGCAGGAAGGCGATCATCTCGGGGGTGCGGATGTAGGTGGCGAAGCCCGCCAGCGTGCCGTCGACGCGCGCCTCGTACCGCCGCGCGCCGACGGCGTCCGTCACCTGTGTGTCGCTCTTCTTCGTGTCGCTCTTCACGACTCGTAGCCCTCCACGGTGCGCGAGGGACGCACCCTCGCCTCGTTCGGGTCCTCGCCCGCCTCCGTCTTGGCGCGGCGCTGGCGGAGCAGGTCCCAGCACTGGTCGAGCTCGCGTTCCAGCGCTTCGAGCCGCGCACGTTCGGTGTCGCCGTCCATCCGGCCCTCGCTGAGGAGCTCGCGCAAGGTCCTCTCGTCGGAGACCATCGCGCTGATCCGGTCCAGAATCGCCTTCTCCGGGCGATCGCCCGCGTGCTGCTCGGCCACGGCCCGCACCTCCTCGGTCCTCGGCCTCCACTCTAGGCAGCCCGCCGGTCCCGTGCGATCGGGGCCCTGCGGGCCCGGCAGGGCGGACGCCGGGCTCGGCCCGCGCACGGGAATTCCCGGCGGCGAACAGAATCACAGCTCAAGACGGGAATGCCGGGGCCGTCCCGGTCGTCCACATGTAAGAGGTCGCGCGGACAGGCGGGGTGGAGAAGGGAGCGGGTCGAGGGCCGAGTTCGGCAAGGCGGAGAAGGGAGACGCAGCGGAGCTGCGGCGACCGACGACAACGCCGCCAGGCGAGAGCCATCGACCCGCGACGCCAGCCCGCCTGTCCGCGCGACCTCTAAGGGGAAAGTGAGCTGCGGGGCCGCCCCTGAGCGGTGGGAGGGCCCCGCACGCGCCGACCCGTGGGGACGGGGTGCGGTGCGACGGAGGGCCCGGTGCCGGATTCCGTGTCGTGACACGGAATCCGCGCCGGGCCCTTCTCTTGCGAGGCCCCCGGTGTTCCGGGGGAGTGAGGAACGGATGTGACCGGCTCTGCGTGGGCTGCGCCATAAATGGGAACCAATGGTCAGTTAATGTGCGTTTCCCGGTCACAGGGTGTCGTCGAAAGGCCCTCGGGTGAACCTGCTCGACCTGCTGCTGCTGGTGCTGACCGTCGCCTACGCCGTCGCCGGCTTCCGGCGGGGGCTGGTCGCGGGCTGCATCTCGCTGGCGGGTTTCCTCGGCGGCGCGGTGGTGGGCGTGTGGCTGCTGCCGTACCTGCTGCAGTTCGTCGAGCCCGGCACCCCGCGGGCGAGCCTGGTCGCCCTGCTCACGGTGCTGGTGCCGGCTGCCGGCGGGCACGCGCTCGCCTCCGGGATCGCCTGGAAGGTGCGGACCGGTCTGGACTGGGGCCCGCTGCGCTGGCTCGACGGACTGGGCGGTGCGGTGGTGAACGCCGTGGCCGTGCTGCTGGTCTCCTGGGTGGCGGCGAGCGTGCTGGTGACGTCGTCCTCCAGCGTGCTGGTCCAGTCGATCCGCGGGTCCGGGGTGCTGGGCGCCGTCCAGGACACCATGCCCCGGCAGGCGCCGACCTGGTTCAGCAAGGCGACCGGCGCGCTGGCCGAGGCCGGGTTCCCCAGGGTGTTCAACCCCTTCGAGTCCGAACCCGTCAACGGGGTGCCCGAGCCTTCCGGGGACAACGTCACCGCTGCCGCGGCGGGCGCCGCCGCGCGCAGCACGGTCAAGATCGAGGGCGTCGCCTTCGTGGACGGCCGCCGCCAGGGTCAGGAGGGCACCGGCTTCGTCTACGCCGACGAGCACGTCATGACCAACGCCCACGTGGTGGCCGGAGTGGACGAACCGGCCGTCCAGGTCGGCGGCACCGGGCCGGCCTACCGGGCCACCGTGGTGCTCTTCGACCCGGGCAAGGACATCGCCGTCCTGGACGTCCCCGGGCTGACGGCACCCGCGCTGAGCTTCACCGACGACGCGGTGCGCGGCGACGGCGCCGTGGTGGCGGGCTACCCGCAGGACGGCGGCCTGGACCTGCGCGCGGCGACGGTGGCCGGGCGCATCCGTGCCACCGGTCAGGACATCTACGGGGACGGCACGGTCACCCGCGACATCTACCAGGTGCGGTCCGTGGTGCGCCCCGGCAACTCCGGAGGGCCTCTGCTGGACACCTCCGGACGCGTCTACGGAATGGTCTTCGCGCGCTCGACGACCGATCCCACGACGGGCTACGCGCTGACCGCCGACGAAGTGCGCTCCCAGGCCCAGCGTGCGGCGCACGCGACGCAGCCGGTGGACACCGGCGACCGGGCCGCGCTGTGACCGCGGCCGTCGGTGCGCACGCCCCCGATGGCCAGGGCCGCTCACCAAGGCCGACCGCTAGGGCCGCTCACCAGGGCTGAGGCCATCCCGCCCCGGCCCCGGTGCCCGGGCCCGACCCGTCGCGGCGGCCTCCGCACGTCCGCGACGTTAGACTTTCCCTTTCACCCGCATAACCGAATGAACCGGACGCGGGAGTGGTGCCGTCCTTATGATCTCCATCCTCTTCGCCGTCCTCGCGGCCTGCAGCAACGCCTTCGGAACGGTCCTGCAGCGTCGCGCGGTGCTCGCCGTCCCCGCGGCGAAGTCCCTGCGCCTCGGTCTGATGAAGGACCTGCTGCGCACCCCCGTCTGGCTCGCCGGCATCCTCGGCGTCATCCTCGCCGCGATCTTCCAGGCGCTGGCCCTGGGCACCGGTTCGCTCGCGGCGGTCCAGCCGGTCTTCATCCTGGAACTGCCGCTGGCGCTGGTGATCGGAGGCATGGTCTTCCACGTCGAGCTGTCCCGCAAGGCGTGGGTATGCGTGGTGTGCATCGCCGGCGGCCTCGCGCTGTTCCTCTTCTCCATGGCTCCCAGCGGAGGGCGTGAGCAGGTTCCCGGCATCTGGTGGGTGCCGACACTGCTCATCGTCGGCGGGCTCGGCGCGGTGCTGGTGCTCGCCGGGCTGCGGCGGCCGAACGGTCTGATGCGCGCCGCGTGCCTGGGCGCCGGCGCCGCGGTCGGCAACGCCCTCACGGCCGCGCTGATCAAGTCGTCCATGGACATCCTGGAGCACCAGGGGGTCGCGGTCTGGTTGCTGTCCTGGCAGACCTACGCGTTCGCCGCGGCCGGCGCCTTCTCCCTGCTCCTGCTGGGGACGGCGATGCAGGGCGGACCGCTGATCGCCTCCCAGCCCGCCCTGACGCTCGGCGACGCGGTCGTCGGTTTCTGCCTCGGGGTCACGCTCTACGGTGAGCAGCCGCGTGCCGGCATGTGGCTGCTGCCCGCTCTGATCGGGTTCACGGTGCTGAGCTACGGCGTCTTCGCGATGTCCCGCACCCAGTGCCTGTACAAGTGCGTCCATCCTGAGGAGCACCTGACCGGTCCCGCCGGGGAACCGGCCCCCTCCGCCACCTGAACGCCCGCGGACGCGGACGCCCCCGGGACCGGCAGGTCCCGGGGGCGTCCGCGCGGGGTTCGCCGGAGGTCAGTGGCGCGGGGCGGGGTAGGCCTTGGGCAGGCGCATGCCGCGGTCGGCCATGATCTGCCGGACGTGGTTGGGGTAGTCGGTGATGATGCCGTCGATGCCCATGTCCATCAGCGCCTCGATGGTGGGGTTGTCGTCGCAGGTCCACGGGATGACCTTCAGGCCGCGCTCGTGGGCGTCGGCCACCATCTTCTCGCTCACGTAGAACGTGAAGTTCGGGTCCGCGACGGTGCCGTTCTGCGGCATGCCGTAGACGGGGGAGAGCGCCGTGACGCCGGGGATGGCGGAGGCGGCCTTGACGAAGTCGCCGTCGTAGTCGTCGGCGTCGATGCCGCCGAGCCACGGGGAGGCGCCGGGCTTGCCGACCTGGAGGAAGTCGTAGTTGGTCAGCGCCACCAGGGGGTACTTCGGCGCGAGCTTGTGCATCTCCTTCAGGGCGCCCCAGTCGAAGGACTCGATGGTGACCTGCTTCTCGATGCCCGAGCGGTGGATCTCCTCGAAGACACGGCGCACGAAGAGCTCGCGCGGCGCCGTCTGCTCGGGCGCCCCGGCCTCCACCTTGGTCTCGATGTTGAGCTTGACCTTGTTGGCCTTGTAGCTCTTGACCAGACCCAGGACGTCCTTGAGCTCCACCATGCGGTGGCCCTTGATCTGCTCCTGCTCAGGGAAGCCGGGCAGCTGCTGGTAGCCGCAGTCCATCGTCTTGATCTGGGCCAGGGTCAGGTCCTTGATGTACTTGCCGACGTACGGGTACATCGGGTCGCCCGGCGTCACGGGGCCGGTGTCCTTGCACTTCTGGGCACTGATCTGGCGGTCGTGGTTGACGACGACCTTCTCGTCCTTGGTGATCTGGGTGTCCATCTCCAAGGTGCTCACCCCGAGGCGGAGGGCCTTGCCGAAGCCCTCCAGGGACTCCTCGGTGGTCATGCCGATGCCGCCGCGGTGGGCCTGCAGGTCGAAGTCGACCTGCCGGGAGTGGCCGAGACCGGGGTCGTGGTCCTGGGCGGTGGCCGCCTGGGCGGCGGTGGGCACCACGAGTGCGGGTACGACGGCCAGGGCTGCGAGAGCGTGCCGGAGGGACATGTACACCTCGTCTACATCACGGGCGAATTGGGACCTCGTGACGTTAAGGCGCAGGTGGAGCGGGTATGGAGCCCGTACATGAGAGCACGATGAACGCCCGGGGAACGATCACTCCCCGGGAGTTCCTCTGCGTCATGAAGTCCGGCCGCTCCTCTGTGACGTCTGCGCCCGTCTGACGGGCTTGCGACGGCCGCGCCTTTGTGCGGCTGCGCCACAGTGAGACGGACTAGACCTCGTCGTCCGGGTTCTCGGGCCGCGCCCGTCCGGGCTCTGCCGTCTCGCCCTTTCGCGCCCGGGCGTGCAGCACGTCGCCGATGAACAGGTCGTACACGAGCACGCCGATCGCGGCCCCGATGAGCGGCCCCACGATCGGTATCCAGAAGAAGTTGCTGAAGGCGCCCGGTGAGGTGCCGGGCAGCGCCAGTTCTCCCCAGCCGGCGACCCAGGTGAACAGGCGCGGGCCGAAGTCGCGGGCCGGGTTGATCGCGTAGCCGGCGTTCGCCCCGTAGGACATGCCGATGGCGGCCACGACGAAGCCGATCACCAGCGGCGCGAGATTCGCCTTCACCGCGGTGTTGCGCAGGTCGATCACGGCGACGACCAGCATCCCCAGGAAGGCCGTTCCGACGATCTGGTCGATCAGCGGTCCCCAGATCCCTCCGTGGAAGTAGGGCGCCGGGAACGTGGCGAAGATCGAGAACGAGGCGACGGTGTGCCCGTTGGTCTTGGGCCCCTTGCTGGCCGCGTCGAACGCCGTGATCGCGTCGTGGTAGACGAGGTAGACCAGGGCTGCACCGGCGAACGCGCCCGTCAGCTGTGCGAACCAGTACGGCAGCACCTTGCTCCAGGCGAACTTGCGGCGCAGCGCGAAGGCCAGGGTGATCGCCGGGTTGATGTGCGCTCCGCTGACGCCCCCGGCCACGTAGATGCCCAGCATCACCGCGAAGCCCCAGCCCCAGGTGATCAGCAGCCAGTCGCCGGCGGCCAGGAAGATGGTCGTCGGGGTCTCCGCGCGTCCGGAGCCGGGAAGGGCGGCGACGGCGGTCGCGACGACACCGCAGCCGAAGGCGATGAGGACGAAGGTCCCCAGGAACTCGGCGAGGCATTCACCGAGGAGCCCGCCGCGGCTCTTGAGTCGAGAACCCTTGATGAGAGGGGAAATATCAGCGGCCATGGTGGTGGCCCCCTTAGGTTTTCCGCCTGATTCCGTGATAACCCGGCACATTCGCCACCGCAACCACAAGGCGTGACGCAGGTCACGCCAGGGTCGCCGACGAGTACCCACCGCTCACGCGGTCAACCAGGCATGACTCAGAACGCGAAGGGCCCCGCGAGCTACTTTCCGGCTACGAGAAGAAGTACGGCCGCCCGGTCGCGGAGTGGAAGGAGCTCATCCGCTCCAGTCCGCTGACCCGGCACATGGAGCTCGTCGGCTGGCTGAAGGCCGAGCACGGCCTCGGGCACGGTCACGCCAACGCGCTGGTGGCGCACACCCTCGCGGAAGCGCAGCACGTCTCGTAGCGCCTCGTGGCCAAGCGCCTCGTACGGCCCCGCAGCACCGCTCAGCGCGGCAGCCGCGTCCCCTCGGGGAGCCGGACACCGAAGTCGTCCGCCAGGACCCGCAGCACCTCGTCCGCGTCCGCCAGCTCGCGTTCCCTGCGCGTGCCGTCGGCGGCCGTCTCGGTCACACGGAGTCCGGTGAGGGACCTCGTACGGCCCCGCAGCGCCGCTCAGCGCGGCAGCCGCGTCCCCTCGGGGAGCCGGACACCGAAGTCGTCCGCCAGGACCCGCAGCACCTCGTCCGCGTCCGCCAGCTCGCGTTCCCTGCGCGTGCCGTCGGCGGCCGTCTCGGTCACACGGAGTCCGGTGAGGGAGAGGTGGGCGTCGCCGGTGGTGCGCTGCGCGTAGACGCCACGGGAGAAGGGGGAGCGCGGGTTGGTCGCCACGTGCCAGTTGACGACCTCGTAGTCGGGGGCCAGGAAGGGCTCGACGGTGAAGGCGTACTGGTCCTCCCATCCGCCCCCGCTCGCGCCGTCGGCCGCGGCGCCGGGCAGGTGCGCCTGGAGACGCCACAGGGGCAGCGGGCCGTCGTGCGGGGCGCGGACGAGCCGGTGACGGCGCGGCGCGTCGTGCAGTTCTACGTCCGCCGCCAGGGGCAACGGCTCCAGCAGGCCGCCGATGCTGCCGAAGCCGACGTCGCACACCCACGGCACCGGATCTCCGGGCGCCTCGGCGAGCATGAGCATGTGGGTGCGGGGACGGACCTCGCCGGGCCTGGCGCCGACCAGGACGCGCGCGGTGAGCAGCGTGACCCGGAACCCGAGGGCGCTGAGTGCTGCGGCGAACAAGGTGTTGTGCTCGTAGCAGTAGCCGCCGCGCGCCCCGCGGACGAGCTTGGCCTCCAGGTCGGGCAGCGCGAGGGAGGGCGCGCAGCCCAGGACGGGGTCGAGGTTCTCGAACGGGATGCCCAGCAGGTGGGCGCGGTGCACGGACCGCAGCACGTCCGCCGTCGGGCGGCGCTCCCCGGTCCATCCGATGCGGGCGAGGTAGGCGTCGAGATCCAGCGTCATACGACCACGGTACGGATGCGCGGCACCGCCCTGGGGACGGTCGCGGGGCGGACCCGCGCACGGCACGGACCGGGACGCCGGCCGCCTCCACGAGCTCTGCCATCCGGTGCTCGGGCGGGTGCGTCGCCACGCCGGTCAGCCTGTGCGGTGGGGACGGCGCCGCGCGCGACCGCCCTCTACCCCAGGTAACGCCCCACGGTCTACGCTCCGAAACGCGCCGGTGGGCACTGGCGCGATGCGGCACGGGCGCGGCACCGAGAGGCGGCGGTATGGCCGGACAGGGCGAACACGTGCGGGTGGCGGTGGTCGGATCGGGGTTCGGCGGGCTGGGCGCCGCCGTGCGGCTGCGCCGCGAGGGGATCACCGACTTCGTCGTCCTGGAGCGCGCGGGCTCCGTCGGCGGGACGTGGCGGGACAACAGCTACCCGGGTTGCGCCTGCGACGTGCCCTCCCACCTCTACTCGTTCTCCTTCGCGCCCAACCCGCGGTGGCCGCGCACCTTCTCCGGCCAGCCGCACATCCGCGCCTACCTGGAACAGGTAGCGGACACCTTCGGCCTCCGCCCGCACCTGCGCCTCGGCACGGAGGTCGAAGCGGCCCGATGGGACGCCGGCGCGCGGCACTGGCGCATCACCACCTCGCGCGGCGACCTCACCGCCGATCTCGTGGTCTGCGCCACCGGGCCGCTGTCCGACCCCAGGCTGCCGGATGTCCCGGGCCTCGACACCTTCCCCGGACGGGTCTTCCACTCCTCCCGGTGGGACCATGACGCCGACCTCGGAGGCAAGCGGGTCGCCGTGGTCGGCACCGGCGCCTCCGCGATCCAGATCGTCCCCGCCATCCAGCCCCAGGTGGCGCGCCTGACCGTGGTGCAGCGGACGCCCCCATGGGTGATGCCGCGCGCGGACCGCGGGATCAGCCGGGCCGAGCAGTGGTTGCACGACACGGTGCCGGCCACCGCCAGGGCGCGGCGCGGACTGCTCTGGCTGGTCCGCGAGTTCCAGGTCGGGGCGTTCACCAGGCATCCGGCGCTGCTGCGCGGCGCGCAGGCCCTCGCCGCCTCGCATCTGCGCCGGTCCGTCGAGGACCCGGCGTTGCGGGCCAGGCTGACCCCGGACTACCGGATCGGCTGCAAGCGCATCCTGCTGTCCAACGACTACTATCCGGCGCTCACACGGCCCAACACCGAGGTCGTCGCCTCCGCCTTGAAGGAGGTGCGCGGCTCGACCCTCGTCATGGCCGACGGCACCGAGAGGGAGGCCGACGCCATCGTCTTCGGCACCGGCTTCCACGTCACCGACATGCCCGTGGCGCAGCGGGTGTTCGGCGCCGACGGCCGTTCGCTGGCCGAGCACTGGAAGGGCGGCATGGCAGCGCTGCGCGGCTGCACCGTCGACGGCTTCCCCAACCTGCTGTTCGTCATCGGGCCCAACACCGGCCTCGGGAACAGCTCGATGGTTTTGATGATCGAGTCCTCGCTGAACTACCTCGTCGCGTATCTGCGCGCCCTGGAGGCCACCGGGGCCGCCGCGCTCGACGCCCGTCCGCAGGCCGTGCGGTCCTGGAACGAACTGCTGCAGCGCCGGATGGCGCGCACGGTGTGGAACACCGGGGGCTGTGTGAGCTGGTACCTGGACGACCAGGGCCGCAACACCACCATCTGGCCCGGCACGACCGCGGAGTTCCGGCGTGCCACGCGCCGGCTGGACCTGCGGGAGTACGAGCTCGTACCCGTCGCCGCGGACCGTCCGCAGCGCGCGGGGGCGGCCTCGTGACCGCGTCCGTCTTCGACCTCCCGGCCGCCCGGCGCACCCGCCGTGTGCGGTCCGCGGACGGTACGTGGATCCACGTCGAGGAGTACGGCCCCGAGGCCGGGGCCGCGCCGGCCGTGGTGCTGATCCACGGCTGGACCTGCAGCACCCTCTTCTGGGCCCCGCTCGTCCGCGAACTCGCCGGGGAGTACCGGGTCGTGGCCTACGACCAGCGCGGCCACGGAGGCAGCGGGACTCCGGGGCCCGGCGGATACGGCACCGGCGCGCTCGCCGACGACCTCTGCGCGGTCCTGGAGGCCGTCGTCCGGGGCGACGAGAAAGTGGTGCTGGTCGGGCACTCCATGGGCGGGATGACGGCGATGGCGGCCGGCGGCCGGGCCGTCGTGCGGACCCGGACGGCCGCGGTGCTGCTGGCCAGCACCGGCAGCGGACGGCTGCTCACCGAGGCGATGGTGCTGCCGCCGAGAGTGCGCAGCAGGCGGGTGCGGGACGCCTTCCACCGCTTCCTGCTGGTCAGTTCGGCGCCGCTCGGCCCGCAGTCCGCGGTGACCCGGGCGGCGCTCAAGTACGGGGTCCTGGGCGCGGCGTCGGGCAAGGAGCTGGTGGCCGCCACCGCCCGCATCGTGCATGCCTGCGGTCGGCGCCAACGCGCCGCCTGGGGCCGGGTGCTGGCCGGGCTCGACCTGGACGCGGGCGTCGCCGCGCTGCGTGCGCCCACCGCCGTGCTGGTGGGCGCCGCCGACAAGCTC
Organism: Actinacidiphila sp. bgisy167; assembly: GCF_057707665.1. Taxonomy (NCBI): domain Bacteria; kingdom Bacillati; phylum Actinomycetota; class Actinomycetes; order Kitasatosporales; family Streptomycetaceae; genus Actinacidiphila; species Actinacidiphila sp. bgisy167. Next base: position 49,031 of record NZ_JBYIQP010000005.1, read on the forward strand.
ACCCCGCCGGTGCACGCCCGGGGCCTGGCCGCCCGGCTCCCGCGGTGCGCCGGCCTCACCGAACTGCCGGGCCTGGGACACATGACGCCGCTGGAGGACCCGGTGGCGGTGGCGGGCGTCATACGCACCCTCGTCGAGGAGCATCTGCGGCCCGGCACGGAGGTCGCGCGGGAGGCCCAGGGTGAGGGGGAGCCGGTATGAGCCGGTCGCTGCACGGGCAGGTCGCGGTGGTGACCGGGGCCGCCCGGGGCCTGGGGGCGCTGCTCGCCAAGGAACTCGCCGCACGGGGCTCCCGGTTGGCGCTGCTGGGGCTGGAAGCGGACGAACTGGGGGGCGTCGCCCGGCAGATCGGCCCGGACACCGGGTGCTGGACGGTGGACGTCACCGACGGTGAGGCGGTGCACCGGGCGGCAGGGGAGGTCGTGGAGCGCTACGGCCGCGTCGACGTCGTCGTCGCCAACGCCGGTGTGGCGACCGGCGGTCCGTTCCTCGACGTGGAACCCGCCGCTTCGCCCGGGTCGTGGAGGTGAACCTGCTGGGCAGTGTGGTCACCGCGCGTGCCTTCCTCCCGGCGCTCGTCGCCTCGCGCGGCTACCTGCTGCAGATCGCCTCGCTGGCCGCGATCGCACCGGCGCCGCTGATGACCGCGTACTGCGCGAGCAAGGCGGGCGTCGAGGCCTTCGCGCACTGCCTGCGCGCGGAGGTCGGCATCAAGGGCGTCAAGGTCGGTGTGGGCTACCTGAGCTGGACCGACACCGACATGGTGCGGGGCGCCGACGAGGACGAGGTGCTGCGCGAGGCGCGTTCCCGGCTGCCCTGGCCGGCGGGCCGCACCTATCCGCCGGAACCGGCCGTCAGGCGCCTCGCGGACGGGATAGCGCGCCGCTCGCCGCATGTCTACGCCCAGCGATGGCTGCGCGGAACGCAGCCCCTGCGCGGATGTCTTCCCGCTCTGATCGGCGGCGCGCTGGGGCGGCGGGAGATGCGCCGCCTGCAGCCGCGGCTCGCCGCCGCGGGCGGGGTCCGGCGCGGTCTCGTGGGCCGCGGGGGTGCCGCCGACGAACGCGCCCGGTCGGAAAGGCCTGTCTGACCAGGGCCGTTCACGGTACGCGTTCGTCCGAAATGCGTAGTGTGTTCAGCCGTGTCAGCCTGGTCGAGGCCCATTCCATACATCACGAAGGAGTGATCATGGGCAAGAACGACCCCACGCGAAGCAAGGCCGGGCAGCAGCACCGCCCGCAGGCTCAGCCCCAGGCCCAGGAGCGCATCGGCCAGACCCGCGAGCGCGCCCAGGGCATGGCAGGTGAGCCGATGCGTCAGCAGGGCAAGCAGCCGCAGCGCGAGCCCGGCCGCGAGCCCGGCCGCGAGCCCGGCCACGGCCAGCCGGCCAAGCAGGCCCCGCAGTCGATGCCGAAGGGCGGCGACCGCCAGCGGTCGCCGGAGACCGACGAGCGGCACGGCCGGTCCTGACCCGCGTGGTTCAGGCGTGAACGAGGAGGGGCGCGCGCTTGCGGGCGCGCCCCTTCCCGTGGGCCTCGTGGAAGCTCACGGGCGCGGTGGGAGCGGGGGCCGACGCCGGACGGGGCGGTCGGACAGGTCGGGCGGTGTGGAGGCCGGGTGCTTCTCCAGCAGGTCCAGCGCCGTCTGCACGGCGACCTCGAGGTCGGTGCGGCGGCCCTCCGCCCATTCCAACGGGGTGCGGATGACCGGGATGTCCGGCTCCACGCCGTAGTTCTCCACCCCCCAGCCGTAGGCCTCGAACCAGGCGGCGTTCATCGGCACCGTGATCACCGTTCCGTCGCCCAACCGGTGCCGGCCGGTCATGCCGACCACACCGCCCCAGGTGCGGTGGCCCACCACCGGGCCGATGCCCAGCAGCCGGAACGTGGCGGTGATCATGTCGCCGTCGGAGGCCGTCGCCTCGTCCGCCAGCGCCACGATCGGGCCGCGCGGGGCGTTGCCGGCGTAACTCACGGGCTGCGCGTGGCGTGTGTGGTCCCAGCCGAGGATCTTGCGGGTCAGGCTCTCCACCACCAGGTCGCTGATGTTCCCGCCCGCGTTGCCGCGCACGTCGACGATGAGGGCCGGACGGACGACCTCGATGCGCAGGTCGCGGTTGAACTGCGCCCAGCCCGAACCCCCCAGGTCGGGGATGTGCAGATAGCCGCACTTCCCCTCGCTCAACGCCCTCACGACAGCCCGCCGTTTGGCCACCCAGTCCTGGTAGCGCAACGGGCGCTCGTCCACCAGCGGGACCACCGCGACCCGCCGCGCGGGCCCGCCGTCGGGCGGGGCGAAGGTCAGCTCCACCGTGGTGCCGCCCGCGGCCGACAGCAGCGGGCCGGGCCCGGCGTCCGGGTCGATGGCACGGCCGTCGACGTGGGTCAGCTCGGCGCCCTCCGAGATGCCGGTGCCTGCCAGTGGCGAACGCGCCTTGGGGTCCGAGGACTCGCCGGGAAGGATGCGCCTGACCACCCACCGGCCGTCCGGGGTGCGGACGAAGTTCGCGCCGAGCAGCCCGATCGGCCGCTGGTAGTGCGGCGGCCCCTCGCTGCGGCGGGCCGGCGCGACGTACGCATGCGAGGTGCCCAGTTCGCCGAGGACCTCGCGCTGCAGGTCGGCGAACTCGTCCGGCGTGGCGACCCGTTCGACCAGCGGACGGTACTGGTCGAGGATCGCCGGCCAGTCGATGCCGCACATGTCCGGAGCCCAGAAGTAGTCGCGGATGATGCGCCCGGCCTCGTCGAACGCCTGCCGCCACTCGGTGGGCGGGTTCGCCTCGTGCAGGACCCGCCGCATGTCGATGTAGACGGTGGAGTCCAGGTCGCCCGGCTCGTACGCCGGGACCACCGTCAGGTCGCCCTCGTCGAAGACCACCAGGTGCGTGCCGTCGCCGCTGACCCGGTACCAGTCCATGTGCCGCACCAGCTCGACCCGCTTGGACTTGGCCAGGCCGAAGTACTCCAGCGTGGGACGGGCCGAGGGGTCGGTGGGGTTGGCGAAGGTCTCGCCGAGCGCGCCGGAGATCGGCCAGCGCAGCCAGGTCAGGCCGCCCCGCACCGCCTCCAGCGAGCTGTACTTGGAGGCCGGCACCGGGAAGGGCGTCACCCGCATCGGCAGCCCGGCCGCCTCCACCGCGAGCGGCCCCTCGGTGAAACCGGCCGGATCCAGCCCGCCCCCGGGCGGCCGGCCCTCCACGGGCAGCGCGAAGGGCGAGGGCGTCGCCGAGTGCAGCGGCACGAGATGCGGGCGGCAGCCCAGTGGGAAGGACAGGTCGCCGGTGTGCACGTCGTACACCGGGTCGAAGCCGCGCCAGGACAGGAAGGCCAGATAGCGGCCGTCGCGGGTGAAGACCGGCTGCTCGTCCTCGAAGCGGCCGTTGGTGACGTCGATCAGGGTGTGCTTGCCGGTCTCCGGGTCCGGGCTGAGCCGGGCGATCCGGATCTTGCGCAGCGAACGGCCGATGACGGGGTGGGACCAGGCGATCCAGTCGGAGTCCGGCGAGAAGGACAGGTCGCGGACCGGCCCGTTGGAGGAGCGGATCAGCTCGGCGACCACACCCGACTCCGCGTCGACCATGAGCAGCCGCCCGTCGTGGGAGGCCACGGCGAGGATCTGGCCGTCGGGCGAGGGCACCAGTTCGTGGACGCGGCCCAGCATCCCGCACCCCAGCCGGGTCCCGCCGCTGCTGCACGGGGGCCGTGGCTCGGTCTGCCCCTCGGCCTGCGCGATGTCCTGGGCCTCACCCTCCGCTCCCGCGGAGGACTCCTCCCCGGCCCGCAGCGCCTGCCCGACCGCGTCGTCGGCGTCGGCGATGTCGGCGGCGGCCAGTGCGGCGGGGCGGCCCGGCAGCACGGCGATCTCGATGGCGTCCTCGCCGTCGGCGTCGGTGACGAAGGCGATCCGCCCGGTGTCGCCCAGCATGACCGGCAGCCGCACCCGCGACCCCGGTACGTCGGAGATGGTGCGCGCGGGCCCGTCGCGGTGGGTGAGCCAGTACAGGCTGCCGCGTACGCACACCGCGCTGGCGCGGCCGGTGCGGTCCACGGCCAGCCCGTCCAGGTACGCGCCTGCCGGCACCTGGTAGGGGCGGCGGCCGGCGCGTGGGCCGCCGAGGTCGATCGAGAGGCGGCGCGGTACCGACTGCGGGCCGAGGTCGTCGACCAGCCAGACCTCGCCCCCGCACTGGTAGACCACGCGCGTGCCGTCGGTGGCGGCGCTGCGGGCGTAGAAGTCGGCGTGGTCGGTGTGCCGCCGCAGGTTCGTGCCGTCCGGCAGGCAGGAGTACAGGTTGCCGACGCCCTCGTGGTCGGAGAGGAAGGCGATGCGGCCCGCGACGAACATCGGCGACTCCAGGTGGCCGCCGACGTCCGGCACCAGCCGCCGGCACTGAAGCCACAGCCGCCCGGTGGCCCCGCCCCGGTACCGCTTCCACGAGGCGGGCTCGTGCGGCGCGGTCGCCGTCAGCAGCAGTGTGCGGTGCTCGCCGTCCTCGCCGTCGTCCATGGCGATGTCCGACACCGGGCCCCAGGGCAGACGGCTGCCCGGGCCGCCCTCGACGGGAACGGAGTAGGCCCAGGTGTAGTGCGAGAACGGCTCGCCGTGGGACGACACCGCGAGGATCCGGCCGTCCGGCGTCCAGGAGCGCACGCGGGCGTCCGGGCTTCCCCAGTACGTCAGGCGGCGGGCCGGGCCGCCCTCGACCGGCGTGACGTACACCTCGGGGTCGAGGGAGCGCCAGCTGTTGAAGGCGATCACCGAGCCGTCCGGCGAGAAGCGGGGGTGCCCGACCCGGATCCGGTCGGCCGTCACCCGCCACGCGCGCCCTTCGTCCAGGGGCGCGACCCAGATGTCGTCCTCGGCGACGAAGCAGAGCCGCTCGCCGTGAACATGCGGAAACCGGAGGTATGCGGCGTCGCTCACCCATCCATCGTTCGCGGCTCCCCGAGCCCGGGCAACTTTTCGGGCAGCCGTCAGCGGAGGCTGTCGCGGACGGCTCGGACGAGGGCCTGGGCGCGGGGGTCGGCGGTGACGTTCTGCTGCATGCCGTTGGTGACGTAGCCGAAGGCGACGGCTTCGCCGGGGTCGGCGAAGCCGAGGGAGCCGCCGCGGCCGGGGTGGCCGAAGGAACCAGGGGTCAGCAGCGGGGCGGCGGGGCCGTGCAGCATGAAGCCGAGGCCGAACCGGGTGTTGACCACGAGCACGCGGTCCGGGCCCTCCGACTCCGGGGTGCGCGCCGAGGTGAGCGTCGCCGGGGCGAAGAGCCGGTTGCCGGGGCCCTCGACCTCCCCGATCAGGGCGGCGTAGAAGCGGGCCAGCGAGCGCGCCGTGGCGATGCCGCCGGAGGCCGCCAGCTGCGCCGCGTGGTACCCGGGGTCGTTCTCGTCCGGTAGCGGGTCGATCGCCCCGAACGCCCGCCGGGTCAGCGACGACGGGTCCGCGTACGCCTCGGTCACGTTGCGCTTGGGGCGCGCCCGCAGTCCGGCCGCGGCCGGCGCCGGCGGGGCCTCGGCCGCGGCGATCCGCCCGACGCGGTGCCCCTCACCCGCAGGCAGCCCGATCCACAGGTCGAGGCCGAGCGGGCGGGCGATCTCCTCGGCCACATAGCGGCCTATGGTGCGGCCGCCGCTCGCGCGCCGCACCAGCTCGCCGATCAGCCAGCTGTACGTCTGCGCGTGGTAGCCGTGATCCGCCCCCGGCGTCCAGAAAGGGGCCTGCGCGGCGAGCGCGACCGGTCCGCTCCCGCCGTCCAGCGCCTGTGCCGGGGCGAGCGGGGTGTCCAGCGCCGGCACACCGGCGCGGTGCGCCAGGGCGTCGCGGACCGTGACGCGTTCCTTGCCGGCGGCCTTGAAATCGGGCCAGTACGTGCCGATCGGCGCGTCCAGGTCGAGCTGGCCCCGCTGGTGCAGCAGGAGCAGGCAGGCCGCCGCCACACCCTTCGTCGCCGAGCGCACCACCTGAGCCGTGTCCTCGGCCCAGGGCGCGCCGTCCTCGCCCGCGTCCCCGTCGGCGGAGCCCGCCCACAGGTCCACGACCTTGCGGCCGTCCCGGTACACGGCCACGGCGGCGCCGCGCTCTCCCCGCTCCTCGAAGTTCCGGACGAAGGCGTCCCTGACCGGCTCGAAGCCTTCCGCCACCGCTCCCTGGACGTCCACCACAGCCCGTGCTCCCACCATGCGCCTCCGTCGTTGCTCCCCCCATGGTGCCTCGCGCCGGGGACCGGTCAGGACCGGGGTCGCGCGGCGGGACGCGGGGAGCGCCGGTAACTGGGGAGCGGTCAGGCGGTGGCGCGCGCCGCGGCGCGGCCCGCCGTACGGCCGGAGAAGACGCAGCCGCCGAGGAAGGTTCCCTCCAGCGAGCGGTAGCCGTGCATCCCGCCGCCGCCGAAGCCGGCGGCCTCGCCCGCCGCGTACAGCCCCGGCAGCGGTTCGCCGTCGGCCCGCAGCACCCGTGCGTCCAGGTCGGTCTCCAACCCGCCGAGCGACTTGCGGGTCAGGATGTTCAGCCGCACGGCGATCAGCGGGCCCGCCTTCGGGTCCAGCAACCGGTGCGGAGCGGCGGTGCGGATCAGCTTGTCGCCGATGTAGTTGCGGGCCCCGCGGATCGCGGTCACCTGCAGGTCCTTGGTGAAGGTGTTGGTGATCTCGCGGTCGCGCGCCTCGATCTCGCGGCGCAGCGCGGTCCCGTCGATCAGGTCGTCCCCGGTGAGCGCGTTCATGCCGCGCACCAGGGCCGGCAGATCGTCCGCCACCACGAAGTCCGCGCCGTGCCGCTTGAACGCCTCGACCGGGCCGGGGGCCCCCGGCAGCGCGCGCTTGAGCACGTCGCGCACGCTCTTCCCGGTCAGGTCGGGGTTCTGCTCGGAGCCCGAGAGCGCGAACTCCTTCTCGATGATCTTCTGGGTGAGGACGAACCACGTGTACTCGTGGCCGGAGCGCATGATGTGCTCCAGCGTCCCCAGCGTGTCGAAGCCCGGGAAGAGCGGCACCGGCAGCCGCTCGCCCGTCGCGTCCAGCCACAGGGACGACGGGCCCGGCAGGATGCGGATGCCGTGTCCGGCCCACACCGGGTCCCAGTTCTCGACGCCCTCGGTGTAGTGCCACATCCGGTCACCGTTGATCAGGTGCGCCCCAGCCGCCTCGGCGACCCCCAGCATCAGGCCGTCCACATGCGCGGGCACCCCCGACAGCAGGGTGCGCGGCGGCGTTCCCAGCCGCTGCGGCCAGGCCTTGCGCACCAGGTCGTGGTTGCCGCCGATGCCGCCCGAGGTGACGACCACCGCCTGCGCCCTCAGCTGGAACTCGGCGCGGACCTCCCGCGAACTCGCCTGGCCGCGTTCGGCGTCGCTGTCCACCAGGACCTCGCCGGCCACGCCGTCCACCGCGCCGCCCGTCGAGGTCAGCGCCGTCACACGGTGCCGGAAGCGCAGCTCCACCAGGCCCCTGGCGGCGGCCTCCCGCACCCGGCGCTCGAACGGCGCGACCACGCCCGGGCCCGTACCCCAGGTGATGTGGAAGCGCGGCACGGAGTTGCCGTGCCCGGTGGCGAGACTGCCCCCGCGCTCCGCCCACCCCACCACCGGGAAGAAACGTATCCCCTGCGCATGCAGCCAGGCCCGCTTCTCGCCCGCGGCGAAGTCCACGTACGCCTCGGCCCACGCGCGCGGCCAGCGGTCCTCGGCGCGGTCGAACCCGGCGGTCCCCATCCAGTCCTGCAAGGCGAGTTCGCGACTGTCCCTGATGCGCATCCGGCGCTGCTCGGGCGAGTCGACGAGGAACAGCCCCCCGAAGGACCAGAACGCCTGGCCGCCGAGGTTGCTCTCCGGCTCCTGGTCGAGCAGCAGCACCTTCCGGCCGGCGTCGGCCAGTTCGGCCGTCGCGACGAGACCTGCCAGCCCCGCTCCGACAACGATGACGTCCGCGTCCAGCGCCATGGCGTGCCTTTCCGCTGCCCCTTGGGTGTGGGGGCACGTTACGGTACGCGCGGGTAGGGATGCGAGGGGTCGGCGGCGGGTTGTGCGGCGCCGCACGTGTCGGGGGTGGTTTTTTGCAGCCCCCACCCGGTGCCCGGCGCGGTCGGCCCGGGCCGCGCAGGTTCGCAGGGACCCCGGCCCCCCAGCGCACACCCCTCACCAACCATTCGAAGCGCCGGGAGGGAGGGGCGGGGAAGCAACCGCGACCCCAGCCACAACGGCGCCGCACACGGAGCCCGCGTCAGGCGTGCAGCATCAGCCCGATCCCCGCCACCACGACCAACGCCGCGACGACCCGCGAACGCCCCAACTGCTCCTTGAAGAAGACCGCCCCGATGACCGCCCCCGCGATGATGGAGGTCTCCCGGAGCGCCGCGATGGGCGCGAGGGCGCCCCGCGTCTGGGCCCACAGGACCAGGCCGTAGGCGGACATGGACAGCGCCCCGCCGAGGAGCCCGCGGCCGGCGACCGGGCGGAGTTGTCCGAGGAGCGCCGCACGGCGCGCCGCGAGGGCGCAGCAGGCGAGCAGGACGCCCTGGATGAGCAGGAGCCAGGCGACGTACCCCAGGGCGGTGCCGGACGCGCGGACGCCGACGCCGTCGACGACGGTGTACGCCGCGATGGCAAGGCCGGTGCCCACGGCCGCGCCGACGGCCGGCCAGTCCTCACGGCGGCGACCGCGCACGCTCCAGAGGGCGGCCCCGCCGAGCCCGGCGGAGGCGACGAGGACGCCGACGGTCTGCAGGGGAGCCGGCACCTCGCCCACGAAGAGGGCCGCCAGCACGGTCACGGCCAAGGGGGCGACGCCGCGCGCGATGGGGTAGACCTGCCCGAAGTCGCCCAGCGCGAAGGACTTCGTCAGCAGGTACATGTAGGCCATGTGGATTCCCACCGACGACGCCAGGTAGGGCCACGCGTCCGCCGCGGGCAGCGGCGCGAAGCCGGCGGCGACCGCTCCGCAGATCGCTCCGCCGCCACCGACGAGGGTGAACGCGACGAGTCGGTCCCGGATGCTGTGGGCGATGGCGTTCCACGCCGCGTGGGTGACCGCCGCGAGCAGGACGGCGGCCGCTGTCAGAGGTGCCATGCGGCACCGCCCTCCCGGTCTTCCGGGGCGGGGGCCGTGGCCACACGGGTCACGAGGAGGCCTTCAGCACCGCCGCCACGATGGGCCCCGCGGAGTCGCCGCCGTGCCCGCCCTCCAGCACCATCCCGCCGGCCGCGACGTCACCGCGGTAGGCGACGAACCACCCGTTGGGCTGCTCCTGGCCGCCCACCTCCGCGGAGCCGGTCTTGGCCCCGACGTCGCCGTAGACCCCGCGCATCGCCGTGGTGGCGGTGCCGCTCGACGCGGTCAGCCGCATCATCGACTTGAGGTTGCCCCGCACGCCGGACGGCAGGCCGCTGCTCGCCTTCGCGAGGGGTCCGTCGATCAGGCCGGCGGCGACCAGCCGGGGCTGGCGGAACACGCCGTTCTGCACGGTGGCGGCGACGGAGGCCATGTTCAGCGGGCTCATCTGTATCTGGCCCTGGCCGATCATCTCCTCGGTCATCTCGTCGCCCGAACCGCCGGGAACGCGTCCGTCCCAGGCCGGGACGCCGACGTTCCAGGTCTGGCCGAAGCCGTAGTAGCGCTGGGCGACCGAGGGGACCGAGGAATCGTCGAGCCGGTCGGCGAGCTTGATGAAGCCGGTGTTGCAGGAGATCGCGAAGTCCCGCTGGAAGGTGGCCGAGAGGTCGGAGGAGCTCTCCACGTTGTGGAACATCTTGCCGTTGTCGTGGTTCGCGGTCGCCGGGCACGGGGCCGGGGTGCCCGGGCTCACGCCCCTCTCCAGCAGGGCGGTGGCGGTAATGACCTTGAAGGTGGAGCCGGGGGCGACCTGCGCGTTGAAGGCGTTGTTGTTGTCCGTCGACGGGTTGTTGGCGAAGGCGAGGATCTCGCCGGTGCTCGCCTTGACCGCCGCGACCGACGACTGGGCGCTGCGTCCCACGGCTTGTTCGGCGGCCTTCTGCAGGCGCGCGTCCAGGGTGGTGGGCAGCTTCGCGGGCGTGCCCTTGGCGATGACGTGCAGTGTCTGCCCGGGGCCGTCGCCCCCGTTCACCCAGGTCTCGACGCCCGGCTTGCCGCCGGAGAGTTCGGCGCCGTAGCGCTCCCGCAGCTGGGGCAGGACGGAGGCCAGGGACGGGTAGTCGTCGGCGTCCAGCTCCTTGCCGTTGCGGTCCACGACGATCACCTGCGGGGAGGCGGCCTCACCGGTCTCCAGTGACTGGCCGGCCGTCAGCTGGGGGTGCAGTACCGACGGTTTCCAGGCGACCAGGGGGCGGTGGGTGGTCTCGCCGCGGAAGACGGTGAGGGCCGAGGAGTACGTCCACGTGGAGGACTTGCCCTTGTAGGAGAGCGAGGCCGTGACCTTGAACGGCACGACGTCCCCCTTGGCCGCGCCGGGGGCCAGCCGTACCCGGGTGACGTGCGCGTCCCGCCGGTACGCGGTCAGCGCCGCGGAAGCCGTCGCCGCGTCATTGGTGAGCGCCCCCGCCGCGGCGGTGTCCCCCTTGGCCCATGCGGCCAGGAACTCGGCGGCCGTCTTCTTCACCTCTGCCGCGGTCGGTGGCCCGGTCTCGACGGGAGCTGCCTGTGCGGAAGAACCGCCGAACCCGCTGCCTCCGGTCAGCCCGTTGTAGATGTTGTACGCCCCGTACCCGGCGGTCCCCACCAGCCCGGTGGTCAGTGCGGCAACGATCCCCAGCTTCACTCCTCGGCGCATGACACCGACCCTCCCGTTGGCCCTTTGAACATGTTCAAAATCTTGGCGGCGCAAGCGCACTCTACGGGACGCGGACGAACCCGGGGCCGTCCCCCCGGTCACGGCTTCACCACACCTGTGCCATGGACCGGGAAAACGCGCCGCCTGCGACCGGTCTCACGGCAGGACGCAGTCCGGCCCGTCCAGAAGCCGTTCCTCGTCCGTCAGGGGCAGCTCCGCCCAGACGATCTTGCCTTCCTTGAGTCGGCGGGAACCCCACCGGGCGGCGATCCCTCCGATGATCACCAGGCCCCGGCCGCCCTCGTCGTCGGGTCCGGGGTGGCGCGGCAACGGTGGACCCGGACCGGCGTCGAAGACCTCGCAGGCCAGCTTCCAGTGCCGGATCAGCCGCAGCCGCACAGGCCCCGCCCCGTGCCGTACGGCGTTGGCCAGCAGCTCCCCGACGATCTGCTCGGCGGCCGTCCCGAGCCGGTCCAGCCCCCACGCGGACAGCTGCCGGACCGCCTCGGCCCGCGCGCGTCCGACCGCTTCCGGATCGGCCGGCACCTGGACGGTGAACACCCGGTCGGCATCGAAGGTGCAGGCCCTGGCGATCAGCAGCGCCACGTCGTCGTCCTGCCCCTTGTCGGGCAGCAGCTCGACCACCGCGGAGCACAGGTCCTCCAGCGGGGTGCCCGGCGGCCGGGTGAGCGCGGCCCGCAGGCGCTCCAGCCCGTCGTCGATGTCGCCCTCCCGGCTCTCGACGAGCCCGTCGGTGTACAGGGCGATCACGCTGCCCGCGGGCAGTTCGAGGTCGACCGACGTATAGGACCGCAGCCCCACGCCGAGCGGCGCCCCGGAGGGGACCTCGGGGAAGTCCACCGTGCCGTCGGGAGCGATGACCGCCGGCGGCGGATGCCCGGCCCGGGCGACGGTCAGCCGCTCCTCGGTGGGGTCGTAGACGGCGTACACGCAGGTGGCGCCGAGGATGTTGGCCGTGGGCGCGTCGTCGTCGTCCTCGTAGCCCAGCCGGACGACGAGGTCGTCCAGGGCGGACAGCAGCTGCTCGGGGGCCAGGTCCAGGCCGGCGAGGGTGCTCACCGCCGTGCGGATCCGGCCCATGGCCGCGGCGGCGTTGAGCCCGTGCCCCACGACGTCCCCGACGACCAGGGCGATCCGGGCGCCGCACAGCGGGATCACGTCGAACCAGTCGCCGCCCACGCCGTCCTGGGTGTCCGCCGGGAGGTAGCGCCAGATCGTCTCCAGGGAGAACCCGGCGTTCGGGTTGCGGGGGAGCAGGCTGCGCTGCAGCGTCAGCGCCATGGTGTGCTCGCGTGTGTAGCGGCGGGCGTTGTCCAGGCTCAGCGCGGCCCGGCTGACCAGTTCCTCGGCGAGCGTCCGGTCGTTCTCGTCGAACGGCGTGGGGTTGTCGGTGCGGACGAGCACGGTGATGCCGAGGATCTCGTTCCGCGCGTGGACCGGCAGGATCAGCAGGCTGTGCATCCCTTGTTCGAGGACCATCCGCAGCCGCTGCGGGTCCTCCTCCAGCCACGTGCCGGGCTCCGTGTCCAGCCGCGGCTCCATGTGCGTCCGTCCGGAGCTCAGCACCTCGACGAACGGCGAGTGCGGGGGGACGAAGACGGGGGTGCCGCGAGCGAAGAGCGACTCCCTGAAGTCGTCGTGGATGGAGGCCATGCCCGCGCGGTGGAAGGCGGGGACGTTGCCGTCCTCCAACGGGCCCAGCCGGGTGAGCGGAGCGTCGCCGAGCCCCACCGACTCCGCGAGGTCGACCGTCGCGTAGTCGGCCATCAGCGGCACCAGCAGGTCCGCGAGGTCCTGCGCGGTCTGCCAGACGTCCAGGTTGGTCCCGATGCTCGTGGCCGCCCGGCCGAGCAGGGTCATGCGGTCCCGGGCCCGACGGCTCTCGGTGACGTCCACGTTGACCGAGCAGACGCCCGGCAGGCCGCCCCGGACGTCCTCGATCCGGAAGACGGACAGTGCGTACGCCCGGTGGTGCAGGGGGTCCAGCTGGTTGAGCTCCCGGTCGATCACCGGGACGCCGCTCTCCAGTACCTCGCGCAGCAGCGACGTGACCTGCTCGGCGTTCTCGTAGAGCGGTGACGTCTCCAGGTGCCGACCCAGCCGCTCCTCCCGGGAGAGGTCGAATCGCTCGGCCAGGGCGTGGTTCAGCCAGATGGTGCGCAGGTCGCTGTCCCAGATCGCCATCGGGAAGGGGCTCAGCTCGGCGGCCGACTCCAGGACGGAAGGAGGTACCCCGGCCGTCGAGACCAGCCAGTCCAACGTGCCCGCCGGCCCAGGCAGCCCGGTCACTCGGAGGTCCACGTCCACCAGCCCGCCGCTCTGGTGCCGCAGCGCGGCGGGCCCCGCCCACTCGCAGGTGAGGTCCGGCGGCGCGCCGTCCGGCCCGTCGAGCAGCGTCGAGACCGGTCTGCCGAGCACGTCCGCCGCCGCGTACCCCAGCAGCCGGGTGGCGACCTCGGTCCAGCGGACGAGTCTGCCCCGCGCGTCGACGACCGCCAGAGCCGCGCCGACGCTGTCGAGCGCCGACGCCTGACCGGGGACGCGGGGATCGGGAGCGGACATTCGTGACATTCCCTCGGGGCTCACGCTAAGTGTGCACCCGCGCCCCTGCAAACGGCGGCTGCCCGGCCGACGGCCGCAGACCAGGTCCGGCCGCTCCGCCTCGGGCGGTCAGATCCAGGTGTCGAGCCACATGCGGTTGCGCCAGGCGTCCATGGGGATCGTCTGCCCGGTGTAGAGCGGGAAGAAGTAGATGAAGTTCCAGACGATCAGCAGCACAAGGGTGCCCGCGCCGACCGCGCCCCACATGCGGCGGCGTTCGCTCGAGCCGGGGGGACCGAGGATCGCGCCGAGCATCATCGCGACCGCGAGGCAGAGGAACGGCACGAAGACCACCGCGTAGAACAGGAAGATCGTCCGCTCCTGGTAGAGGAACCACGGCAGGTACCCGGCCGCGACGCCGCAGGCGATCGCGCCGGCGCGCCAGTCGCGGCGGAAGATCCACCGGTACAGGACGTACAGCAGGGCGAAGCACCCGGCCCACCACAGCAGCGGGGTGCCGAGGGCGAGCACCTCGCGGGCGCAGCCGCCGGCCGCGGTGCAGCCGTCCTCGCCGAGCTTGGGGGACTCGTAGAAGTACGACACCGGGCGGCCCAGCACCAGCCAGCTCCACGGGTTGGACTGGTAGGTGTGCGGGGAGTGCAGGTTGACGTGGAAGTCGTAGACCTGCGACTCGTAGTGCCACAGGCTGCGCAGGGACGCCCAGGCGTCGGAGAGGAAGCCGCCGTCGCCCTTGGCCCAGTTGCGGTCCCAGCCCTTGCCGCTGGTGAACCAGCCGAGCCAGGACAGCAGATAAGTGACGGCGGCGACGCCGACCATGCTGAGCGCCGCCCACAGCCCGTCCAGCCAGAACGCGCTGAGCCGGGGGTGGCGTCCCCCCCCCACCCGGCGGGCGCCGGCGTCCCACAGCACGGTGAGGATGCCGAAGAACGCCAGCACGTACAGGCCGTTCCACTTGGTCCCGATGGCCAGGCCCAGGCAGACCCCGGCCGCGATCCGCCACCAGCGGAAGCCCAGCCAGGTGAGGGAGGCGACGCGGTCGTTCGGACGGTCTTCGGGCAGGGCCGCGGCGAGCCGGGCCCGCGCCCGGTCGCGGTCGATCAGCAGGCAGCCGAAGGCGGCCAGCACGAAGAACATCACGACCAGGTCGAGCAGGGCGACGCGGCTCATCACGAAGTGCAGTCCGTCGACGGCCATCAGGCCGCCCGCGAGGCAGCCCAGCGCCGTGGAGCGGAAGAGCCGGCGGCCGATCCGGCAGAGCATCAGCACCGACAACGTGCCGAGCACCGCCATCGCGAAGCGCCAGCCGAAGGGGTTCAAGCCGAAGATCCACTCGCCGGAGGCGATCACCCACTTGCCCACCGGCGGGTGCACCACGTACGAGGGGGCGTCGGAGAGCGGCACGGAGGGCGGGGTGGCGAGGATCAGGTCGTTGGCCTTCTCCGGCCAGCTGCCCTCGTAGCCGTACTGCAGGAGCGACCAGGCGTCCTTCGCGTAGTACGTCTCGTCGAATATCACCGCGTGGGGGCTGCCCAGGTTCCAGAACCGGAGCAGGCCCGCGAAGAGCGCCACGAGCAGCGGGCCGCCCCAGCCGCTCCAGCGGGCGAGCCGGGACGCCGTCACCGGGCCCGTACCGAGCGCCGCCCACACCCGCGTCCCCGGCTCCGGGAACGGCGCGACCAGGCGCTCGCGCACGCCGGGGCGCGGACGGTCCGCGTAGCCGAACCGGCGCAGCCGGCGCTGCCAGGGGTTCTGCTCCTGTACGGCCATCGGCGCGTCCTCGACCGGGTGCGGGTGCGTCGCGGTGTCACTGGTCACCGGGCCATCGTAGGGACACCGCCTGCGGAAGCGCGCAGGCCGCGCCAACCGGGCGCACCCCGCCGTGCGCCGCGGCCCCGGGCAGCACCGGCCCGGGCCGGGGGCGCGACGGGTGGGAGACTGGGGCGGTGACTAGCTCCGCAGCACCGGCCGCAGGCGTACTCGTACTCGCAGGGACCCCCATCGGGGACGTGGCCGACGCACCGCCCCGGCTCTCCTCGGAGCTGGCCGGCGCCGACGTGATCGCCGCCGAGGACACCCGGCGGCTGCGTCGGCTCACCCAGTCCTTGGGCGTGACCACCACTGCCCGGGTGGTGTCGTACTTCGAGGGCAACGAGTCAGCCCGCACCCCGGAGCTCGTCGCGGCGCTGGAGGCGGGCGCCCGGGTGCTGCTCGTCACCGACGCCGGGATGCCCTCGGTCTCCGACCCCGGCTACCGGCTGGTCGCGGCGGCCGTCGAGCGCGGCATCCGGGTGACGGCCGTCCCCGGCCCGTCCGCCGTGCTGACCGCGCTCGCCCTCAGCGGGCTGCCCGTGGACCGCTTCTGCTTCGAGGGCTTCCCGCCGCGCAAGGCCGGGGAGCGGCGGGCCCGGCTCGGCGAGGCCGCCGGCGAGCGCCGCACCCTGGTGTACTTCGAGGCGCCGCACCGCCTCGCCGAGACCCTCGCCGCCATGGCCGAGGCCTTCGGCGGCGGACGCCGGGCCGCCGTCTGCCGCGAGCTGACCAAGACCTACGAGGAGGTCAGGCGCGGCACCCTGGAGGAGCTGGCGGCCTGGGCCGCCGAAGGGGTCCGCGGGGAGATCACGGTCGTGGTGGAGGGTGCTCCGGAGACCGGGCCGGAGGAGCTTGACGCCGCCGAGCTGGTGCGCCGGGTCCGCCTCCGCGAGGAGGCGGGTGAGCGCCGCAAGGAGGCGATCGCCGCCGTGGCGGCGGAGGCGGGACTGCCCAAACGGGAGGTCTTCGACGCGGTGGTGTCCGCGAAGCACGCCGCGAACCCCTCCGCGGCGGGCTGAACGCGGTCCCGGAACGCCGTGCGGGAGAAAGCCGTGCGGGAGAACGCCCTGCGGGCGACGGCTCGCCCGGCGGCGTTGTCGTCGGCCGCACCAGCCCCGCTGCGTGCGCCTTCCCCGCCTCGCCGGCCCCGGCCCGCGACCCGCACCTTGCACCGCCCCATCTGACCGCACCGCCTCTAGGAGGCCGCGCGGATAGGCGGGCCGGCGTCGCGGGTCGATGGCTCTCGCCTGGCGGCGTTGTCGTCGGTCGCCGCAGCTCCGCTGCGTCTCCCTTCTCCGCCTTGCCAAACTCGGCCCTCGACCCGCTCCCTTCTCCACCCCGCCTATCCGCACCGCCTCTAAACACGGCGCGGGGCAAAGTCCTATCGTGGGAGAGGGAAAGACCTGGGGCCGCCTGCCCGGCCCTCGGTCACCGCCACCCCAAAACTGGCTCAAGAAAGGGCACCCCTTCTGTCGCCGACGCCCTTGCGGGCGTTCGCTGGTACAGGGAAGTCCCGCTCCGGACGCCTCGTCCGGAGGGCATCAGGAGCTGCCATGAGCGAGACCGTCGGAACCGATGGCACGATCCGTGAGGCGTACGCCTTCGTCTGCATCAGCTGTGGCCGCGGGTGGGAGCAGGCGTACGAGATCGAGCACCACGTCGATGCACAGGGCCGCGAGGTCGTCTGGTACATGGCGGACGGCAAGCGCGTGCCGTCCCCGCTCACCAGGCCGACGTGCGTGGAGTGCGAGAGCCACAAGGTCCGCATCATGCAGGCCGGACAGGTCTCCGGGGTCGCCGGCTCCTGGACGGGCACCGCGGCCGCCGGCCCCCTGCCCGCGGCCTCCGACATGCGCCGGGTCCCGGTGTCCTCCGCCGTGGAGGGTGCGGAGCACCGAGCGCGGCACTGGTCGCCCCGCAACCTGCTGCACCGCAGGCGCGGCGGGCAGTAGCCGTACTGCCCGGCACTGGCTGCGACGCCCGGCGCAGGGCCTCGCAGCCCCCGCCTAGGATCGGGTCCATGCCCGAGCAGAACCAGAGCCAGCGCCCGAAGAAGGCCGTGTCCGCACCGCCCCTCCCCGAACCGCTCGCGGTCCCGGTGGCGGACTCGCACACCCACCTCGACATGCAGGAGGGCGGCGTCGAGGAGGCGCTGGCGAAGGCGGCGTCCGTCGGTGTGACGACCGTGGTCCAGGTCGGCTGCGACGTGGACGGCTCCCACTGGGCGGCGCGCACCGCGGCGGCGTACGACGCCGTGTGGGCGGCCGTCGCGCTGCACCCCAACGAGGCCCCGCGGCTCGTCCACGGCGAGCCCGGGGGAGGAGGGCCGCGCCAGGGCGCCCGTGAGGCGGGCGGCCGCGCGGCCCTCGACGCCGCCCTCGAGGAGATCGACGCCCTCGCCGCGCTGCCCCAGGTGCGAGGCGTCGGCGAGACCGGACTGGACTACTTCCGCACCGGGCCCGAGGGCCTGGAAGCCCAGCAGTACTCCTTCCGCCGCCACATCGACATGGCCAAGCGGCACGGCAAGGCCCTGGTGATCCACGACCGCGAGGCCCACGCCGACGTGCTGCGCATCCTCGACGAGGAGGGCGCACCCGGCACCGTCGTCTTCCACTGCTACTCCGGTGACGCGGACATGACCAAAGTCTGCGCCGACAAGGGCTACTTCATGTCCTTCGCGGGCAACGTCACATACAAGTCCAACCAGAGCCTGCGCGACGCGGTCGCCGTCGCCCCCGCCGAGCTGCTGCTCGTCGAGACCGACGCGCCCTTCCTCACCCCCGTCCCGCACCGCGGCCGCCCCAACGCCCCGTATCTGATCCCGGTCACCCTGCGGGCCATGGCCGCCGTCCGCGGCGCCGCGGAGGACGAACTGGCCGCGGCCGTAGCGCACAACACGGCCCGCGCCTTCGGATACTGACGCCGCCTCACGCGCGTCGCGCGGTCGGCGTAACAGCACGCGCCCGGTTGCGGACGCCCGACGGGTCGCGGCGGAAGCCGCCCCAACCGGGGCCGGAGCGCTTTGAGCGTGCCCTCGCGAGGCGCCCAAGGACCGCGTCCGCTCACGGAGCGTGATCGTTCCGCTTGGGGGAGTGGTGAATCCTCCGCTATGGTCCCGGTTCGGTCTTATATCGGACCGGGCCGGAGGTACGCCGTGGGCAACAGGAGCAAGGCGGGCACGACGCGGGCGACGCGGGCGGGAAGGCACTCCCACGCGGAGGGCCGCAACCGCGGGACACCGGGTGGGGCCCCCGCCACCGAGGACGCCGCACCCCGTCCGGGGCGCGCGGCCGCGCGGCACAGCCGCGCCGCCAAGCGCCCCGACATGCTGAGCAGGCTGCTGCCCCGGGCGCTGGTCGTCGCCTGCCTGGCGGGCAGCAGCACCGCCTACCTGGCCGGCGGCAAGGTCGTGCAGCTCAGCGTGGACGGCCGGCCGCGCACCCTCAACACCTTCGCCGGGAGCGTCGGGGAACTGCTGCAGCGCCATGGCGTGCGGGTCGGCGACCACGACATCGTCGCCCCCGGCTCCGACACGGCGCTGAAGGACGGCGACACCGTCGCCGTCCGCTACGGCCGGCCGATCGCCCTCACCCTCGACGGCCGGCCCCGGCGGATCTGGACCACGGCCGGCACCGTCGACGGCGCCCTGCGCCAGCTGGGCGTGCGCGCGGACGGCGCGTACCTGTCCGCGTCCCGAGGCGAGGCCATCGGGCGCCACGGGCTGGAGCTGGACGTGCGCACCGAACGCCAGGTGACCTTCCTCGCCGACGGCCGCGAACGCCCCTTCCGCACCAACGCCGCCACCGTGGGCGAGGCGCTGCGCGACGCCGGCATCGTGCTGCGCGGCATGGACGCCGCCTCCGTCGACCCCGACACCTTCCCCCGCGAGGGCCAGACGATCTCCGTCAAGCGCATCCGCGGCCACGACGAGGTCCACGAGGAGCCGGTGCCCTTCCCCGTCGTACGGAAGAAGGACCCCTCGCTGTTCGAGGGCACCACCGTCGTCGACACCCGGGGCAAGAACGGGCTGCGCCGCGTCACGTACGCGTACCGGACGGTCGACGGAGTCCGGCAGAAGCCCCGGCGCATCGCCGAGGAGCTGCTGCGCGAGCCAGTACGGCAGATCGTGCGCGTCGGCACCAAGCCGCTCCCGAACAGCGTCAAGGGCGCCGACCACCTCAACTGGAAGGCCCTCGGCCAGTGCGAGGCGGGCGGCCGGCCCAACGCGGTGGACGCCTCCGGCACCTACGGCGGGCTCTACCAGTTCGACCGGCGCACCTGGCGCAAGCTCGGCGGCCGCGGCCGGCCCCAGGACGCCTCGGCCAAGGAGCAGACGTACCGCGCCAAGCGGCTGTACATCCAGCGCGGCGCCAGCCCCTGGCCGGTGTGCGGGCGCAAGCTGCACTCCTAGGTTGCGGGAGGCGCCGCAGGCACCGGCGGCCGAGGCACCGCACGCACAGGCCGCGGGCGGCCCCGCCGGGCCCGGATACCCTTGAGCGGTGAGCACCACCGACCACTCCGGTCCCGCCGACGACGCCCTGCTCGGCCCCGCCGACATCCGTGAGCTGGCCGCCGCGCTGGGCGTCCGCCCCACCAAGCAGCGGGGCCAGAACTTCGTCATCGACGCGAACACGGTGCGCCGCATCGTGCGCACCGCGGACGTCCGGCCCGACGACGTGGTCGTCGAGGTCGGTCCCGGGCTCGGCTCGCTCACGCTGGCGCTGCTGGAGGTGGCCGAGCGCGTCACCGCGGTCGAGATCGACGACGTGCTGGCCGCGGCCCTCCCCTCGACCGTCGCCGCCCGCCTGCCTGTGCTCGCGGACCGCTTCTCGCTCGTGCACAGCGACGCGCTGCGCGTGCAGGAGCTGCCCGGCCCGCCGCCCACGGCGCTGGTGGCGAATCTGCCCTACAACGTGGCCGTCCCCGTACTGCTGCACATGCTCGCGACCTTCCCGAGCATCGAGCGCACCCTGGTCATGGTGCAGTCCGAGGTGGCGGACCGGCTGGCCGCCGGTCCCGGCTCCAAGGTGTACGGGGTGCCCTCGGTGAAGGCCGCCTGGTACGCGGAGGTCAAGCGGGCCGGCGCCATCGGCCGCAATGTCTTCTGGCCCGCCCCGAACGTGGACTCCGGGCTGGTGTCGCTGGTCCGCCGCAAGGAGCCGCTCGTCACCACCGCCTCCCGCGAGCAGGTCTTCGCGGTCGTGGACGCCGCTTTCGCACAGCGCCGCAAGACGCTGCGGGCGGCGCTCGCCGGCTGGGCGGGCTCTGCCGCCGCGGCGGAGGAGGCGCTGGTGGCCGCGGGGATCTCACCGCAGGCGCGCGGCGAGTCGCTGACGGTGGAGCAGTTCGCGGCGATCGCCGAGCACGGCGGGGCCGCCGCCCCCCGGAGGTAGCAGCGGGCACAATGGGGGCGTCGCCCTGCCGGGCGGGTCCCGTTCCGGCCTCGGCACGCGGCGCGCGCCGCACGCCGCACGACCCGAAGCACCGAGGAGAACCGCGCCAGTGACCCGCCGATCCGCGTCCGTGACCGTCCGCGTCCCCGCCAAGGTCAACGTCCAGCTCGCGGTGGGCGGACCCCGCTCCGACGGCTTCCACGACCTGGCGAACGTCTTCCTCGCCGTCGGCCTGTACGACGAGGTCACCGTCACTCACGCCGAGCAACTGCGGATCACGGTCGCCGGACCGGACGCCGCCCAGGTCCCGGTGGACGCGAGCAACCTCGCCGCCCGCGCCGCCGTCGCGCTCGCCGCACAACACGGCCTGGAGCCGCGCGTCCACATCCACATCGCCAAGGACATTCCCGTCGCGGGCGGGATGGCCGGCGGCAGCGCCGACGCGGCGGGCGCCCTCGTCGCCTGCGACGCGCTGTGGGGCACCGGAGCGAGCCGCGAGGAACTGCTCGCGATCTGCGCCGAGCTCGGCAGTGACGTCCCCTTCAGCCTGGTCGGCGGGGCCGCCCTCGGCCGGGGCCGCGGCGAGCTGCTGGAGCCGCTGGAGACGGGCGGCACCTTCCACTGGGTCTTCGCCGTCGCCGACGGCGGTCTGTCCACCCCCGAGGTCTACCGCGAGTGCGACCGGCTGCGCGGCGACGCGGCGGTGCCGGAGCCGGAGGCGTCCCCGGCCCTGCTGGACGCGCTGCGCAGTGGCGACGCCGGCGCCCTCGCCGCCTCGCTGGCGAACGACCTGCAGCCGGCCGCGCTGTCCCTGCGGCCGTCGCTGGCGCAGACCCTCGCCGCGGGCACCGAGGCCGGCGCGCTGGCCGCCCTGGTCTCCGGTTCCGGTCCCACGACGGCCTTCCTCGCGAAGGACGCCGAGGCCGCGCGCGCCGTCGCCGATGCCCTCGCCGTGTCCGGCACGTGCCGCGCGGTCCGGGTGACCACGGGCCCCGCGCGGGGCGCGACCGTGGTCTGAGCGCGCGCGTACGCGGGGCCCGGCGGGCGTCCGATTCCGGGCCGAACGTCAGCCGACACGGCCGACCTTCAGGACGAGGACGGTGACGGTCCCGGTGTCCGGTCGGTACAGAACACGCCAGTCGCCCACGGACAACCGCCAGTATCCGGAGCCCCCCAGGGCGCGGGCCGCTCGAGGACTCGGATCCTCGGCCAGGTCCCGGACGGCAGCCGCGCATGCCTTGGCGCCCACCAGGTCAAGGGACCGCAGCCGCCGGAATTCGTCCATGGCCCGGTGCTGCCAGACGACAGTGTGGGTCATGAGGCCTCGGCCTGACGGTCCTCGTCCTCCAACCGCGCCATGAACTCGTCATGCGTCATCGCCGGGCCCGAGGATGCGGATTCGCGGGCGGCCGCCTCGGCGACGTCCGCCGCGTCGCGCAGACGCTGCAGTTCCTCGAGTTCGCTTATCGGGACGAGAGCCGCGGCGGGTTTGCCGTACTCGCTGATCACGATGTGTTCGTGCCCGTGCCGGACTCGGCCGACGAGCTGCCCGAGCTGATTGCGGGCCTCCACGAGCGGATACGTCTCCATGCGTGAACTGTACATACCTGCGTCTGTGTACGGTGGCGAGCTCACGCATCCACGCAGGGCTCAGGCAAGCGCCCCTCGCCGCTCCCGCGGCTCTGCGGGGGCCGCACCGCCGGGGCCCCACCCGCAGGGATGCCCCGAGGGGCGGCCGGACCGAGCGGGTGACGCGGCCGCACTACCCTGGGAGGTCGTTCTCTCGTAGTGACAGGAGTCCCATGGCCGTCAACCTGGTCAACGTCGAGTCCGTCAGCAAGGTGTACGGAACACGCACCCTGCTGGACGGGATCTCGCTCGGCGTGTCGGAGGGCGACCGCATCGGTGTCGTCGGGCGCAACGGCGACGGGAAGACGACCCTGATCCGGATGCTCGCCAAGCTGGAGGGTCCGGACACCGGGCGGGTGACGCACACCTCGGACCTGCGCCTGGGCGTGCTGACTCAGCACGACAGCCTCGACCCGAACGCCACCGTCCGGCACGAGGTGGTCGGCGACCGCCCGGACCACGACTGGGCCGGCGACGCGAAGATCCGCGACGTGCTCACCGGGCTCTTCGGCGGGCTGGACCTGCCCGGCTTCCCGCAGGGGCTGGACACGGTGATCGGGCCGCTGTCCGGCGGCGAGCGCCGGCGGATCGCGCTGGCGAAGCTGCTCATCGCCGAGCAGGACCTGGTCGTGCTCGACGAGCCCACCAACCACCTCGACGTCGAGGGCATCTCCTGGCTGGCCGGCCACCTGCGCGCGCGCCGCGCCGCCCTGGTGTGCGTGACCCACGACCGCTGGTTCCTGGACCAGGTCTGCACCCGCATGTGGGACGTGCAGCGCGGGGACGTCCACGAGTACGAGGGCGGCTACAGCGACTACGTCTTCGCCCGGGCCGAGCGCGAGCGGATCGCCGCGACCGAGGAGGTCAAGCGGCAGAACCTGATGCGCAAGGAGCTGGCCTGGCTGCGCCGCGGCGCCCCCGCCCGCACCAGCAAGCCGCGCTTCCGCATCGAGGCGGCCAACGAGCTGATCGCCGACGTGCCGCCGCCGCGCGACAACGCCGAGCTGATGAAGTTCGCGACGACCCGGCTCGGCAAGACCGTCTTCGACCTGGAGAACGTGACCGTGCAGGCCGGGCCCAAGGTGCTGCTGAAGCACCTGACCTGGCAGCTGGGCCCCGGCGACCGGGTCGGCCTGGTCGGCGTCAACGGCGCGGGCAAGACCTCGCTGCTGCGGGCGCTCGCGGAAGCCGCCACGAGCGAGGGCGAGAAGCAGCCCGCGGCGGGCAAGGTGGTGGTCGGCAAGACGGTGCGGCTGGCCTACCTGTCGCAGGAGGTCGCCGAACTCGACCCGGCGACGCGGGTGCTGCAGGCCGTGGAGTCGGTGCGCGGGCGCGTCGACCTCGGCAAGGGCCGGGAGATGACGGCGGGTCAGCTCTGCGAGAAGTTCGGGTTCACCAAGGAGAAGCAGTGGACCCCGGTCGGCGACCTGTCCGGCGGCGAGCGGCGCCGGCTGCAGCTGCTGCGGCTGCTGATGGACGAGCCCAATGTGCTCTTCCTCGACGAGCCCACCAACGACCTGGACATCGAGACCCTGACCCAGCTCGAGGATCTGCTGGACGGCTGGCCCGGCTCGATGGTGGTCATCTCCCACGACCGGTACTTCCTGGAGCGGACGACCGATCGCACCTTCGCCCTGCTCGGCGACGCGACGCTGCGCATGCTGCCGCGCGGCATCGACGAGTACCTGGAGCGACGCCGCGCTGTTGTGGAGGCCGCCGCCCCCGCGCCCGCCCCGGCCAAGCCCAAGGGCGGCGGCGACAGCCGTGCGGCCAAGAAGGAGCTGCAGCGCATCGAGCGCCAGTTGGACAAGATCAGCGACAAGGAGTCCACGCTGCACACCGCCATCGCCGAGAACGCCACCGACTTCGAGAAGGTGGCCGAACTCGACCTGGAGCTGCGGTCGCTGGCAGCCGAGCGCGAGGAACTGGAGATGCGCTGGCTGGAACTGGCAGAGGACGAGTAGCAGTGCCGTAACGGTCCTCGGGCGCGAGGCGGAACGCCGCGTCACCAGTGCTACAAAGAGGGCGGCCGTCCGTCCGTACGCCTGCCCGAAAGGTGCCGCTGATGTCGCAGCCGCCTCCCCCCGGCGACCAGCCCGGGTCCGGTCAGCAGCCGCCTCGGTACGGTTACCCGCCGCAAGCGCCGAACCCCTACGCCCAGGCGCCGACGCAGCCGCCGGGCGCGCAGCCGCCGCCTTCGCCGCCGGGGCCGTACGGGCCGGGCCCGCACGGCTACAACCCGTACGCGCAGGCTCCGACGCAGCCGCTGCCCGGATACGGGCACCAGCCGTATCCGCGGTACCCGCAGCCGCCGAAGCGGGGCAAGGGCGCGGTGGTCGGGATCGTGGCGGCGGTGGTCGCGGCCGTCCTGGTCGCCGGCGCGGGGGTCTTCCTGGCCACCGTCGGCGACGACGCGCCTTCGGACGCCCCGGGGAAGGACGGCGGCAGCCCGTCGGCAGCCGGCCCGTCGGCGGGCGACGGCCCGCGCACGGCCCGCGTGCTGTGGGACAAGAGGGCGGTGCGGCCCCCGAAGTCCGAGATCACCGCCCAGGTGGCGGAGGCCTGGTTCACCGGCGACTCGGTCGTGAAGACGATGCCGGACGCACTGCGCTCCTTCGACATCGACAGCGGCAAGGAGAACTGGTCGATCCCGCTGCCCGGGGACTCCTGCCCGGGCCCGGGGTCGGCGGCGAACGACCGCCTGGTCCTGCAGTACGGCAAGGGCTGCGACAGCGTGCTCGCCGTCGACATCGCGCGGGGCGAGAAGCTGTGGGCGAAGAAGCTGCCCAGCCCGAACGGCCGGACGACGCACCTCTACTCGAAGATCGCGCTCACGGGCGACACCGCCGCCGTCTCCTGGATCGGCGGTTCGGTCGCGTACCGGATCAGCACCGGCGCGGTGCTGTGGGAGCCCAAGGCCGGTTCGCGTTGCGTCGACAAGGGCTACCAGGGCGGCACCGCGCTGATCGCGGTCGTCGAGTGCGGCGGCTACGGCGGTGAGGCGTACGTGCAGGGCCTGAGCGAGGGCGGCGCCAAGAAGTGGTCCTGGCAGGTGCCGAACGGCAGCAGCGTGCACAGCGTCATCTCCGTGGACCCGGTGGTCGTGGGGCTCTCGGCGGGCAGCTCGTTGATGACCGACATCGTGTACCTGGACGGCGGCAGGATGAAGAGCCGCATCTCGCTGGGCGCCGGCGGCGCGGAGGCCACCTACCGGATCCGCTGCGAGGACAACCGGTGCACCAACGTCGCCGTCGACGGCACGACCATTTACCTGACCACCAAGCTGCATGCGGGCAGCGGCGACGCCTCCAGGCGCACCAACGAGGTCGCGGCGCTCGACCTCGCCACCGGCAAGCGGAAATGGCTCGCCGAGCCCGACCAGGAGCGCGAGCTCAGGATCGTCGGCATCAGGAACGGCGAGGTGGTGGTCTACCAGCGGAACACCTACGACCAGCCGGGCAGCCTGCTGCGGCTCACCCCCGCGAGCCGCGAGCTGACGCCGCTCATGCACCTGCCCGAAGCGGGCACGGACATCGAGAACGACTTCCTGGACATGACCTCGGGCTGCTGGCTGTACCGGGACCGCTTCTTCCTGACCTCCGACCGCGTCTCCGCTTCCACCACCCTGTCGGACCGCTCGATCGTCGCCTTCGGCTGACGGCCCCGGAGCCACGCGGACGGACGCCTCGTCAGGACGCGCCCAACGGGGCTCCGGTGAGCCGTACTTGGCGACAATGCGGATTTAAGGGAGGCTTCTGTCGTGTAGGTGGCGCAAAGCGTCGAACAAGCGTGTACCTTCCCGGGCATGGCCCGGGGCCCGCGCGGGGCCCGGGCGGTATGCCGGACGGCCTCCGCCACGGCATGGGAAAGGGGACCGGCTTGGACTCGGTGGGCAGGTCGGCACCAGTCCATGGGGGGATGAGGGGGACGCCCATGGGCGTACGGCTCGTCGTCGTCGACGACCATCGTCTGCTGGCCGAGGCGCTCGCCTCGGCGTTGAGGCTGCGCGGGCACCGGGTGCTCGCCGCGGCCGCGCCCGCGTCGGCCGCGGCGGAGCTCGTGCTGAGCAGGTCGCCCGAGGTGTGCCTGATCGGGACGGCCGCGCCGGCCGAGCCGGGCGCCTTCGACGCGGTGGTGCGCATCAGGCGAGAGCGGCCGGGGGTGGCGGTGCTGGTCCTCGGACCGGTGCCCGACCCGCGGGGCATCGCCGCCGCCTTCGCCTCCGGCGCGTCCGGCTACGTACGCCACGACGAGCGGATCGAGGGCGTCGAGCGGGCGATGGCCAAGGCGCGCGCCGGTGAGGTGGCCGTGGCGCCCGCACTGCTGCAGGGCGCCTTCGCCGAACTGCTCAACCCGGTGGTCGAGCCGGACGACGAAGGAACCAGGCTGCTGCAGATGCTCACTCCGCGCGAGGTGGAGGTGCTGGCACGGGTCGCCGAGGGCGAGGACACCCGGCTGATCGCGGCCGGCATGCGGATCGCGCCGAGCACCGCCCGGACGCATGTGCAGCGGGTGCTGATGAAGCTGGGAGTGGGGTCCCGGCTTGAGGCCGCCGCGCTGGCGGCCCGGACGGGGCTGCTGGACCAGGTCACCCGTCATCTCCCGGGCGGTGCGGTTCCCGGTCAGGCGTCTCCTGGGGCGCGGGCGGCGCGGGAGGGGGGCTGAGCCTCATCCACAGGAGGAAGAGCAGCCCCAGCACCAGCATGCCGATCCCGGTCCAGAGGTTGATGTTGATGCCCTGGGCCTTGGCGAGGTCCGCGTCGGAGACCGTGAACCCGGCGATGGTCACGATCACCCCGTAGACCACGAAGAGGCCGCCGATGACCCGGCGCACGTCGAAGAGCCGCGCCGCCGAGGCCGACGTGTGCTCCAGTTCCTCGACGTGGTGCTGGAAGTCCGACTCGTCGCCGTACTCACTCATGTCGGGTCACCTCACAGGGAGAAGGGGATGTAGCACAGCGCGGCGAGGACAACGGCGCCCCAGCCCAGCAGCGCGGGCCTGCGGTACCAGGCGTCGTCGCCCCGGGCGGGCGGTTCGGCCATGCCGGGGGAGGTCGTGCCGTAGACGAGGCCGGCCAGCGACTCGACGGGCTTGGGTTTGGTGAACCACGAGACGATGACCATCACCACACCGCCGACGACGAAGGCGGCGATGGCGGAGACGAAGTTGGCGCCCTGGTCGCTGGGGATCGAGATCAGACCGCCCTTGTAGAACCAGAAGTAGTTGATCATCGCGGCGACCGTGCCGCTCAGCAGCCCCCAGAAGCCGGCCGCGGCGGTGGAGCGCTTCCAGAACATGCCGAGGATGAAGACGCAGAAGAGCGGCACGTTGAAGAACGAGAACAGGGTCTGCAGGTAGTTCATGATGTTGCTGAAGGACGAGGCGATGAAGGCGGTTCCCATGCCGATCACCACGCCGATCGCGGTCACCACGCGTCCGGTGGTGACGTAGTAGCCGTCGGGCCGGCCGCGGCGTACGTAGGCGCCCCAGATGTCGTAGGTGAAGACGGTGTTGAAGGACGAGACGTTGGCCGCCATGCCGGCCATGAAGGCGGCGAGCAGACCGGTGATCGCGACGCCGAGGACGCCGTTGGGGAGCAGGTCGCGCATGAGCACCGGGATCGCGTCGTTGTACTGGAGCCCGCTGCCCGGCCTGCCGATGTCCGGCTCCATGACGAGAGCGATCAGCCCCGGCAGCACCACGATCAGCGGGATGAACATCTTGGGGTACGCGGCGATGAGCGGGGTGCGCTGGGCAGCCGAGAGGTTCTTCGCGGACAGGGCGCGCTGCACCTCGGCGAAGTTCGTCGTCCAGTAGCCGAAGCTGAGGACGAAGCCGAGCCCCAGCACGATGGTGAGCCAGTTCGCCCCCAGCGGGTTGGGCGAGCCGATGCCGGTGCCGTCCCAGGCGGAGAGGAAGGCGGCGCCGCGCGAGTCGGTGAGCGAGTCCGTCAGCCCCGACCAGCCGCCGACCCGCTTCAGGCCGACGACGGTGAGCGGGATCAGCGCCGCGAGGATCACGAAGAACTGCAGCACCTCGTTGTAGATCGCCGAGGACAGGCCGCCGAGGGTGATGTAGAAGAGCACGAAGCAGCCGGACACGAGGATCGCCACCCACTGCGGCCAGCCGATCAGCGCCTCCAGCACGATCGCCATGGCGTAGAGGTTGACGCCCGCGATCAGCAGTGCGGAGACCGCGAAGATGATCGAGCTGAGCAGGTGCGAGGACGGCCCGAAGCGGTGCAGCAGGAACTCCGGCACGGAGCGGACCTTGGAGCCGTAGTAGAAGGGCATCATCACCAGGCCGAGGAAGACCATGGCCGGGATGGCGCCGATCCAGTACCAGTGCACCGTGTACGCGCCGTACTGCGCGCCGTTGGCGGCCATCCCCAGGATCTCGGTGGCGCCGAGGTTGGCGGCGATGAACGCCAGGCCGGTCACCCATGCGGGCAGCGAGCGGCCGGACAGGAAGAAGTCGAGGCTGGTCCGGACAGCGCGGCGGGCGGCGAAGCCGATGCCGAGGACGACGACGAAGTAGATCGCGAGGATCGAGTAGTCAAGCGCGTTCGTGGGGAGCCGTAGCCCTTCTGCCAGGTTTTGCATGGTTTGATCACTCCCCGCCATGGGGCCTCCGTTGACGTTGCTGTTGTGTTGTGGTTCATTGTGTTTAGTTGTGTTTGTTGGTGTGGTGTGAAGGAGCCCGCAGGGTGAAGAAGACATCGACCCGGCTCGCCGACGGGCGCGAGCTGATCTACTACGACCTTCGCGACGACGAGTCCCGCGACGCCGTCGACCGCCGCCCGCTGGACCCGGTGACCAGCGCCTCGGAGATCCGCCGCGACCCGCTGCTCGGTGACTTCGTCGCCATCGCCTCCCACCGCCAGACGCGCACCTACCACCCGCCCGCGGACGAGTGCCCGCTGTGCCCGTCGCGCGAGGGCCGGTACAGCGAGATCCCTGACGACCACTACGACGTGGCCGTGTTCGAGAACCGCTTTCCCTCGCTCACCGGAGAACATGGCCGTTGCGAGGTCGTTTGTTTCACCGACTCGCACGACAGGTCGTTCGCCGAGCTCACCCCCGAGCAGGCGCGGCTGGTCCTGGACGCCTGGACCGACCGCACGGCCGAGCTCTCCCGGCTGCCCGGCGTCGAGCAGGTCTACTGCTTCGAGAACCGCGGCGCGGAGATCGGCGTCACCCTCGGCCACCCGCACGGCCAGATCTACGGCTACCCGCACGCCACCCCGCGCACCGAGCTGATGCTGCGTTCGCTGGAGCGCCACCGCGAGGCCACCGGCGGCCGCAACCTCTTCGACGACCTGGTGGCGCGCGAGCGCGAGGACGGCAGCCGGATCGTCCTGGAGGGCGAGCACTGGACGGCGTTCGTGCCGTACTCCGCGCACTGGCCCTACGAGGTGCACCTCTACCCACGCCGCAGGGTGCCGGACCTGACGGGCCTGGACGAGGCCGCCCGCGCCGAGTTCCCCGTGATCTACCTGGAACTGCTGCGCCGCTTCGACCGGATCTTCGGCCCCGAGGGCCCGTACCGTCCCGGGGCCCCGGCGGAGCCGCCCACCCCGTACATCTCCGGCTGGCACCAGGCCCCGTTCAGCAGCCCCTTGCGCGAGGAGTTCGCGCTCCACCTGGAGCTGTTCACCATCCGCCGCACCCAGGGGAAGCTCAAGTACCTGGCGGGCTCGGAGTCCGGCATGAGCGTCTTCATCAACGACGTGCCGCCGGAGGCCGCCGCCGGCCGTCTGAGGGAGGTCGCCACCCCGTGACCGGAACCCCCGCGATCTCCTCGGCGCCGCACCGCAGGCGAGTGTTCACCTCGTCCGGCTACCGTGGCCCCGAGTCGAACCCGAGAAAGGCTGTGACCCCGTGAGCGACCCTCGTACCAAGAAGGTTCTGGTCACCGGAGGCGCCGGTTACGTCGGCAGCATCGTGGCCGCCCATCTGCTGGAGGCGGGACACCGGGTCACCGTCCTGGACGACCTGTCCACCGGCTTCCGCGACGGCGTCCCCGGGGGCGCCGACTTCGTCGAGGGACGCGTCCAGGACGCGGCGAAGGTGCTCGACGCCACCTATGACGCCGTGCTGCACTTCGCCGCCAGCTCCCAGGTCGGCGAGTCCGTCGTCCACCCCGAGAAGTACTGGCGCAACAACGTGGTCGGCACGCTGGAACTGCTCACGGCGATGCGCGACGCCGGGGTGCGGCGACTGGTCTTCTCCTCCACCGCCGCCACCTATGGCGAGCCGAAGTCCGTCCCGATCACCGAGGACGACCCGACGTTGCCGACCAGCCCGTACGGCGCGTCCAAGCTCGCCGTCGACCACATGATCACCAGCGAGGCGGTCGCCCACGGCCTGGCCGCGGTCTCCCTGCGCTACTTCAACGTCGCGGGCGCCTACGGGGCGTTCGGTGAGCGGCACACGCCCGAGTCGCACCTCATCCCGCTCGTGCTCCAGGTCGCCCAGGGCCGCCGCGAGGCGATCTCGATCTTCGGCGACGACTACCCGACCCCCGACGGCACCTGCGTGCGCGACTACATCCATGTCGCGGACCTGGCCGAGGCGCATCTGCTCGCCGTCGACGCTCCGGCCCCCGGAGAGCACCTGATCTGCAACCTCGGCAACGGCAACGGCTTCTCCGTGCGCGAGGTCGTCGAGACCGTCCGCCGGGTCACCGGTCACCCCATCCCCGAGGTCGTCGCTCCGCGCCGCGGAGGCGACCCGGCCGTCCTGGTCGCCTCCGCCGAGCGGGCCAAGGAGCGCCTCGGCTGGCGCCCCTCGCGCACCGACCTCGACGGCATCGTCCGCGACGCCTGGACCTTCGCACAGGAACTGCAGAACCGGGAGGGCAGCAAGTGAGCGAGGACGGATTCCGCGCCACATACGGCACCGGCCCCGAGGGCGTCTGGGCCGCCCCCGGCCGGGTGAACCTGATCGGTGAGCACACCGACTACAACGACGGCTTCGTCATGCCGTTCGCGCTGCCGCACGCCACCGTCGCCGCGGTCGCCCGCCGCGCCGACGGACGGCTGCGGCTGCACTCCGGCTCGCCGGACGTCCCGGCCGGTGTCGTCGAACTGCACGTCGACGAACTCGCGCCCGGCGGCGGAGCCGGCTGGGCCGACTACCCGGCGGGCGTCGTCTGGGCGCTGCGCGACGCGGGGCACGAGATCACCGGCGCCGACATCCACTTCGAGAGCACCGTGCCCACGGGCGCGGGGCTGTCCTCCTCGGCCGCCCTGGAGGTCGTCACCGCCGTCGCTCTGAACGACCTCTACGGCCTCGGCCTGGAACGGTGGCGGATCGCCCGGCTCTGCCAGCGCGCCGAGAACGTCTATGTGGGCGCCCCCACCGGGATCATGGACCAGACCGCCTCGGCGTGCTGCACCGAGGGGCACGCCCTGTGGCTCGACACCCGCGACCTGGCGCAGCGTCAGATCCCCTTCGACATGGCCGCCCAGGGTTTGCGGCTGCTGGTCGTCGACACCCGGGTCACCCACGCCCACAGCGAGGGCGAGTACGGCAAGCGCCGCACAGGCTGCGAGCAGGCGGCCGCGCAGCTCGGCGTCGACGCGCTGCGGGACATCCCTTACGAGGGCCTCGAGGACGCCCTCGCCCGCCTGGAGGACCCCGAACTGCGGCCGCTGGTGCGGCACGTGGTCACCGAGGACCGCCGGGTCGAGCGGGTCGTGGAACTGCTGGAGACGGGCGACGCCCGCGCCATCGGACCGGTGCTGACCGAAGGCCACGCCTCGTTGCGCGATGACTTCAAGGTCTCGTGCCCTGAGCTCGACCTCGTGGTGTCGGCCGGGGTGGAGGCGGGCGCCCTCGGCGCGCGCATGACCGGCGGCGGCTTCGGCGGTTCGGCGATCGTGCTGGTGGAGGAGTCCGCGGCGGAGAAGACCGCCGAGGCGATCGCCGCCGCCTTCGCCACGGCCGGCCACCGCGAGCCGCGGGTCTTCACCGCGGTGCCGTCCGCGGGAGCACGCCGACTGGTGTGAGCACGTGAGGGGGCGGGGGGTCCGTACCGGGCCTCCCGTCCTCTCCCGCCCTTCGGGGCGCGCAGCGCTGCCTGCCGACAGCCGGGCCGGTGGGGCCGGGTGGGCGGGGCGGAGTGCTGCGGCGGCGGTGGCGGTTCGGCTCTCCCGCCGTCTCGCGCCCTTCGGGCGCGCGAACGCGGGCTGCGGCCGGGGAGGGGCGGTGGGGCTGCGCTTCTCGGCGGTGTGCGGTCCCGGCGCCTGAACCCCGGCTGCGAACTCGGCCGCACCTGCCCAAGGGGCCCGGCCCAACCCTTCCCGTCCGCGGTCCGCCTCCTTGCGTGGCCCTTCATTCCGTGCCTGTCATTCCGTGCCTGGGCTTCAGACCTTGATGACAGTGGCGCGTGTTCCGCAGAGGGCCGTGAGATCTTCCGGGTCGGAGGTGAGCACGGTGACGGGCCCCGGGGCGGTGAGGGCGGTCGCGCTGAGCATGGCGTCGACGGCGTACTTGTGCCCGTGCAGGCCGGCATCGGTGAGCAGGGCGGCGGCATGGCGCGCGACTGCGTCGGTGACCGGCTCCACGACGAGGCGGGAGAGTGTCCACTCCAGCGCCGGGCGGTTGATGCCCGGGTGGACGACTTCCACCAGGGTGGCCGCTGACGTGATCACACGCAGGTCGTCGGCGCGTGCCAGGGCGAGCCAAGCGGTGACGGTGCGGTCGCGCAGCACGGCCTTGGCCAGCCCCTCGCTGTCGAGTACCAGCGTGCCGCCCGGGGCGGAGCGTGTCACGCCGCGCTCGCCTCGTCGCCGGTCTGCTGTGCGCGTGCCTCGTGGAGCTGGTCGCGCAGCGCCTGCACCTCGTCCTCGGTGATGGGACCGTGTTCTGCCTCGGCGACCTGAATGAGGTCGTTGAGATTGTCACGCTCGATCTGGCGGGCGACGGCGGCGGCGACGTAGGCGGACAGGCCGGAGGGGCCGCTGCGGGCGCGGGCGGCTTCGGCGATGTCCCGGGGCATCGTGATCGAGTACTTCTGGGTGGGCTCACTCATGCCCTTTATCCTACTTCGGATGCTACCGGCGTGCGTCGAGGCGACCGCCTTCCCCCGTGGCCAGATCGACGGTGGTCAGCGCTGAGCTGCCGTGGTACGACGGATGAGATCCCACACGGCGAGACCGCAGGTCACCCCCTCCCTCGGCCACGTCATGGACATGGACGGGGAGTCACGATCCGCGTCCCGTGCCGCGCATCGACGCGAGCGCGGGTGCCTCCGCCGTGGGGAAGCCCGCAGCCGCTGCCGGAGCTCCGCGCGCCGTTCATCGTCCACCGCTGTGGAAAACGGCACCTGGGGGCACGGCCTGGCACGATCCCAGGGAAGTCCGAACCGCCAGTTTCTCCATTCGCGCGCCTATGTCTGCCGCTGCCCCTACGCTTTTGGCAACGCCGGTGGGGGCCGGCGGCATCAGGGGGCGAGACACAGGGGTCGGCACCTGGTTGGGGGCGGCTGCCGGACCGGCGGCATGCGGCGTCCGTGCCAGGTACCGGCCCTCCGTGCCATCGACCTCGTCCGTGGGGGTAAGTGCCGAATTCCGGGAGTGGGGCCCGTGGGACGAATCCGCGTTCTCGTCGTCGACGACCACCGCATTTTCGCCGAATCGCTCGCGGCCGCCCTCGCGGCCGAACCCGACGTCGACGTCTCGGCCGCGGGCAGCGGGGCGGCCGCCCAGCGCTGCCTGGAACGCGCGGCCTCCGACGGCCGCCGCTACGACGTGCTGCTGGTCGACGCCGACCTCGGGGCGGCGACCGCCGCAGGAGGCCGCGTGCCGGGCGCGCCGAGGGCCGCCCCGCCGTCCGCGTCCGACAGCGCCGCAGAAACCGGCCTCGACGGCATCGCCCTGGTGGAACGGGTGCGGTCCGACCACTCGAGCACCCGGACTGTCGTGCTGGCGGAGCGGGACGACGCGCGCCGCGCGGCCCGCGCCCTGCAGGCCGGAGCCTCCGGCTGGGTCGCCAAGGACTGCTCGCTGTCCCGGCTGCTGGCCGTCATGCGCGGCGTCCTGCGGGACGAGACGCATCTGCCGCCCGCGCTGCTGACCGGCGTGCTGCGGGAGTTGACCACCGCCCGCCGGCACCGTACGGAGAGCGAGCGGCTGGTGGAGTCGCTGACTCCGCGCGAGCAGGAGGTGCTGCGCTGCATGGTGGCCGGCCTGGGCCGCAAGGCTGTCGCGGAACGGCTGTACCTGTCGCCGCACACCGTCCGCACCCACATGCAGAACGTGCTCGGCAAGCTGGGCGTGCACTCGACGCTGGCCGCCGTGGCGCTGGCCCGGCGGGCCGGGGTGCCGCCGGCCGACGGGGAGAGTGGACGGGTGGGGTCACCGCCCTCCGTTCAGCACGTCTGACGGCCCGGTGAACGGCGGATCGCTCTCCCCGCTATCGGGGAGAGCGACCCGCCGGGTCACCGCGGATACCCGCGGTTATTCACCGCCGACGTCGGTTTTGGCCGGCGTCGAGCGGCTGGTGTCACGGTCGTTGGCACGGTCACGATGCTGACCGTTGTCCTGACCGCGGTCATTGAGGCCGTCGAACGGGTCGCGGCTGCTGTCGCCCCGGCGGCTGTCACCGGCCTCGTCGAAGGGGTCGCGGCTGTCGTCGCCGCGGTTGTCGCCCCGGCCGTTGCCGCCGCGGCCGTTGTCGCCGCGGTTGTCGCCTCGGCCGTTGCCGCCGCGGCCGTTGTCACGGCAGTTGAAGCCGCCGTTGAAGCCGCCGTTGAAGCCGGGGCCGCTCACGAAGCCGGGAGCGCCCACGAAGCCGGGGCCGGCGATCCCGCCGACGCCTCCGACGCCTCCGACGCCACCGGGAGCCACGATGCCGGGGCCGCCGACGAAGCCGGGGCCGCCCACTCCGCCCACGCCGCCGATCCCACCGGGACCGCCGACGAAGCCGGGGCCGGCGATCCCGCCGACGCCTCCGACGCCACCGGGAGCCACGACGCCGGGGCCGCCGACGACGCCGGGGCCGCCCACTCCGCCCACTCCGCCCACGCCGCCGACGACGCCGGGAGTGCCGACGATGCCGGGCCCACCGATGACGCCGGGCCCACCGATGACGCCGGGCCCGCCGATTCCGCCGACGCCACCGCGGCCGTTGCCGCCGGGGCCGTCGCTGCGCTTGGCGAGGGCGACGCTGTCCAGGGCCTCCTCGGCACGGTCGGCATCGCGGAACGGGTCGTCCACGCCGTTGAAGCGCTGGTCGCCGCGGCCGTGATCGCGGCCGCCGCGCCCGTTGTCGCGGCAGACGACGCCACCGATCCCACCGATGACGCCGGGGACGCCCACGATGCCGGGGCCGGCGATCCCGCCGACGCCTCCGACGCCTCCGACGCCTCCGACACCTCCGACACCTCCGACGCCACCGACGCCTCCGACGCCGCTGCACCAGCCCGGCGCCGGGCCGACGTTGGCGACGAAGCGGGCCGAGGACCAGGCCCAGTAGTTGCCGCTCAGCTGGTACCAGCGTGGGTTGCCGGCGATGGGACTGCCCATGGACTTGCAGACGATGGCCACCAGGGCGTTGTAGGGGATGACGCCGACGCTGGGGTACTGGACGCCCGGTCCGCTGCGGACGCGCAGCCCCGTACGGGCGACGACGCGGCCCTGGAACAGGGCCGCGTGGGGGGAGCGTGCGGAGGACACCGCCACTTCACGGGACAGGTCGCGGAGACGCTCCGATGGGGAAACGAGTTCACTTTGGCCGTCCGGTCCCGGAGCGGCAGGCACCCCGGCGGCAGGCCGGCCGTCGGTGGCGAAGGCAGTGCCCATGGTGCCGATGGCGAGGGTGCCGGCCAAGGCGCCGGTCACCGCGGTTGCGGCTATCTTGCTTGCGCGGGTGTGCAGAGTCATCTGCATCTCCAAGGTGGAGCGGGACCCGGCGGGGTCCAGGGAAATGGAAGCCGGACGCGCCCCGACCGCCTTCCACTTGACGTTGTCGGAATGTGGTGCGCCGGCAGCCGCACATGTGCCCATTTGAGCCTTTATGCGGCGTTCACGGTCATCACGCTAAGTGCGCCACTTTGTGTGCGCAACTGGTGGCGGAGCGTGGCCGTCCGTGATCATTCCCAGGGGCGTCACGCCGCGTCGCCGGGCGTCAGCCGGGGATGTTGTCGAACGGCGCGGTCAACTGTCGGAGCAAATTCGCGAGTTCCCCGCGCTGGCGGCCGGTGAGCTGCGCGAGGATGGCCCGCTCCTGGGCCAGCAGGCCCGCCAGGGCCTGGTCTGCGCGGTCCCGCCCCTCCGGGGTGAGCCGTACGAGGACACCGCGCCGGTCCGACGGGTCGGGCAGCCGCTCCACGAGCCCCTTCTTGGCGAGCCGGTCGATCCGGTTGGTCATCGTGCCGGAGGTGACCAGCGTCTGGGTCAGCAGCGCTCCGGGGGAGAGCTGGTAGGGCGCCCCCGCGCGGCGCAGGGAGGTGAGCACGTCGAACTCCCAGGGCTCGAGACCGTGCTCGGAGAACGCGAGCCTGCGGGCCCGGTCCAGGTGCCGCGCCAGCCTGCTGACCCGGCTGAGCACCTCGAGTGGCTCGACGTCGAGGTCAGGGCGCTCCCGGCGCCACGCAGCGACCAGCCGATCGACCTCGTCCTCCATGAGGATCAGTGTAGTGGTTGTGTCGACATGAAGTCTCTTGATGTCAAGAGATTAGCCCGGCGAGCTTGTGGGCAAGGTCGGCGGCAGAAGAGATGCGTCCTCGCCAGGGAGTTCGAAACATGTCCACAGCAACAGACTGGGACCCCCAGCAGTATCTGCGTCACTCCACCCACCGCACCCGGCCCTTCCACGATCTGCTGGCACGGATACCCGAGCTCCCCTCGGCCGGCCCGCGGATAGCCGACATCGGCTGCGGCCCGGGCAATGTGACCGCCCTCCTCGCGCAGCGCTGGCCCGGCGCCCGCATCACCGGTCTCGACAGCTCCGCCGAGATGCTGGAGGCGGCACGCGCCCACGAGGGTCCCACCCCCGGCGGCGGCAGCCTGACCTTCCGTGCCGCCGACGCCGCCCACTGGACACCCGACGACACCTACGACCTGATCGTCTCCAACGCCGCCCTGCAGTGGGTGGAGGGCCACGCCGAGCGCTTCCCCCTCTGGGTGGAGCACCTCGCCCCCGGTGGCGTCCTCGCCTTCCAGGTCCCCGGCAACTTCACCTCGCCCAGTCACGCGCTGCTGGGCGACCTCTGCGACTCCCCGGCCTGGCGGGACCGCCTCGGCGACGGCCACGGCCGGCGCTATGTCCACATCCTCCAGCCCGCCGACTACCTGGAACGGCTGATCGAGATCCCCGAGATCGAGGTGGACGTCGACGTCTGGGAGACCACCTATGTGCAGCTCCTGCAGGGCGAGGACGCGGTCCTCGAATGGACCAAGGGGACGGCGCTGCGCCCTGTGCTGACCGCCCTGGAGGCCGACCCCGAGGCCACCGCCGAGTTCCTCGACCAGTACCGGGACCTGCTGCGCAAGGCCTATCCGGCGGGGCCGCACGGCACCGTCTTCCCCTTCCGGCGGATCTTCGCCGTGGCACGGAAAGCGAGATGACCCCGGTGATCACCGCCCTCGACCATGTCCAGCTCGCCGCCCCGCCCGGCTCCGAGGAGACCCTGCGCGCCTTCTATGCGGGGGTCCTGGGGATGAGCGAGGTCCCCAAGCCGCCGGTACTCGCCGCCCGCGGCGGCTGCTGGTTCGCCGCCGGCCCGGTCCAGCTGCACATCGGCGTCGAGGAGGACTTCCGCCCCGCGCGGAAGGCCCATCCGGGCCTGCGGGTCAGCGGCATCGAGGCCTACGCGGACCGGCTGGAGGCCCGTGGCGCCGTGGTCGTCTGGGACGGCGCCCTGCCGGGACACCGCCGCTTCTACACCGACGACCCGTGCGGCAACCGTCTGGAGTTCCTCGAGCCCGTCGGCGCCGTGTGAAGCGCCGGCCGCGCCGGTCCCCTGCGGGGGACCGGCGCGGCCGGCGCGTATCCGCCCGGTCAGTGCTGCGCGGCGCCCTTGCGGCGGCGCGTCACCAGCACGGCGCCCGCGCCCACCAGCAGCAGCGCGCCGAGGGCGAGGCCGCCGACCTGCGCGCCGGTCTCGGCCAACCCGCCGCCCTCCGTGCCGGACGTGTCGGAGGCGCCGGGGGAGCCCGCCGGGGTGGAGTCCGTGCCGGACGGGGCCGCGGTGGCGGGGGCCGAGCCGTTCGGCTGCTCACCGGTTCCCGGAGCGGACGCCGACGGCGCCCCGGAAGCGGCGGGCGGCTGCGGGGCCGTGGGGGACGCCGAGCCGGTGGGCGGCTGCGAGGCGGTCGGCGAGGCGGAGCCCGGAGGCTGCGTCCCGGTGCCGCCGTCGCCTTCGCCGTCGTCCGCGCAGTCGACCCAGAACACCTTGTGCTTGGCCTTGCCGTGCTCCCCGTCGAAGTTCCAGAAGAGCTTGTAGTGGCCGTCCGGGAGGGCCTGGTCCTCCGTGCGCTCGTGTCCGGAACCGTCGAGGGCCAGCGAGCCGGACTTCACCGTCTCGCCCTTGTCACCGCCGGTCGGGGACCACCGCTCGATGTGCCAGTCGGCCTGCTGGGCGCCGTCGAAGCGGAAGCCGTCGAGATAGAAGGTGCAGACGTGCGGCTCGTTCTGGTGGAGCTCCTCGCCGGTCTTCGCGTCGTGGATCTTCACATTGCCGTTGTCGCCGGGAGCGTTGTGCGCGAGGGCGGCGGGGGCGAACAGCGCGGACGCTGCCAGGGCCACCGTCGCCGCGCACGCCGTGGTGAGGGCGCGCATGGGCATACCACCTTCAAGGTGTGAAAGACGGAATGCGGGGGGAGGTGCCCAGATTCCTCTGTCGATCACCGACACGTCAAGAAAGCTCCGTGCCCATTGATCACACGGCGTCCCCTATGCCCCATGGATGCGGGATAACGATCAGGCCACCCGCCCTCACGAGGTGAGAAAGGCCGCCCCGAGGAGCGCGGCGCCGGCCGCGGCGGCGGTCCAGGCAGTGCGCGGCCAGCGCAGACCCCCGGCCAGGACCAGCGCGGCCAGCAGGAGAGCGCCGCCCAGCGGAATCCAGGCGTGCAGCACGCCGGGGAGCCCGCTGCGCACGACGTCGTCCGTGCCGGGCTTGACCGCCACCGGTATCCGCTCGCCGGTGCGGTGGGTGACCGCCTTGTCGATCGTCACCTCGTCCCGGGGCGAGCCGAGGCCCTCGGGCACGAAGGGCCCGGTGCAGGTGCCGGGGCCGCAGGCGGAGACCGTCATGGTGCCCTGCTCGCGGCCCTTGGTGAGCATGACGTGCTGGGCGGTCTTCCACGAGGTCCACACTCCGGCCGCCAACATGATCAGGACCAGTGCGCCCAGCAGGACGATGCGGCCGACCAGCAGCAGGCCCCGGACGCTTTCGGCGGTGCGGCGGGCAAGACTCCGTTTGACCATGCGGGCGATCCTTGGCCATCGCCCGGCACTCGGTCAACTCGCGCTCCGGTCACCCGTTGTAGGTGCTCTGCGCTTTCTCCAGGCCTTCACGGATGAGCGACTCGACCGCGTCGGCCGCGCGGTCCACGAACCACTCGAGCTCCTTGCGCTCGGCCGAGGAGAAGTCCTTGAGGACGAAGTCCGCGACCTGCATCCGGCCCGGCGGGCGACCGATGCCGCAGCGCACCCGCAGGTATTCGGGGCCGAGCGCCTTGGTGATCGACTTCAGGCCGTTGTGGCCGTTGTCGCCGCCGCCCATCTTCAGCCGCAGGGTGGCGTAGTCGATGTCCAACTCGTCGTGCACCGCGACGAGGTTGCCGAGCGGCACCTTGTAGAAGTCGCGCAGCGCCGTCACCGGGCCGCCGGAGAGGTTCATGTACGTCATCGGCTTGGCCAGCACGACGCGGCGGCCGCCGATGCGTCCCTCGACGACCTGGGACCGGCTCTTGTGGGTCTTGAAGCGCCCGCCGATCCGTTCGGCGAGCAGATCGGCGACCATGAAGCCGATGTTGTGCCGGTTGCCGGCGTACTCCGGTCCGGGGTTGCCCAGACCCGCCACCAGCCAGGGCCCCTCGGGGGCGCTTTCCGCTGCGCTCATGCTCATGCCGTCCATTCAACAGGACCGCCGCCCCGCTCCTCGCGGAGTGGGGCGGCGGCCGGGAAGCGCGTGCGACCTCTTACTCGGCAGCGGCCTCGGCGCCCTCGCCCTCGGCGCCCTCGCCCTCGGCGGGAGCCTCGGCCTGGGCGGCGACGACCTGCAGGACGACGGTGTCCTCGTCGACGGCCAGCGTGGTGCCCTTGGGCAGCGGGATGTCCTTGGCGAGGATGGAGGTACCGGCCTCCAGGCCCTCGACGGAGACGGTGACGCCGTCGGGGATGTGGGTCGCCTCGGCCTCGACCGGCAGCGAGTTCAGGACGTGCTCCAGCAGGTTGCCGCCCGGGGCCAGCTCGCCCTCGGTGCTGACGACGACCTCGACGGTGACCTTCTCGCCGCGCTTGACCGCGAGCAGGTCCACGTGCTCCAGGAAGCCCTTCAGCGGGTCGCGCTGGACGGCCTTGGGGATGACCAGCTCCTTGCCGTCGCCCTCGATGTCCAGGCTGATCAGGACGTTCGGGGTGCGCAGGGCGAGCAGCAGCTCGTGGCCGGGCAGGGTGACGTGCTTGGGCTCGGCGCCGTGGCCGTAGATGACGCCGGGGACCTGGTGGGCACGGCGGACGCGACGGGCCGCGCCCTTGCCGAACTCGGTACGCACCTGCGCGGTGATCTGGACCTCGGACATGGGGATCACACTCCTCGTGGAGACGACGGGACTCGTGTCGGTCGCCCAGCCCACGACGGGCCGTTCCACTTGCGAGGAGCGCGTCGATAACGGAGGGCCCGCACAGACGCGGACGGCCTCCCTCGCCGAGCAACTCGCTGAGTCTACCCGGCGGGGAGGCCGCCCCGGAAATCGATCAGTGGGCGCGCAACGCGGCCCGCGACCGTGGTGCGCGGTGGGCGCCCGTGTCAGTGCCCGTCTTCGAAGAGGCTGGTCACGGAGCCGTCCTCGAAGACCTCGCGGACCGCGTTGGCGATCGTCGGAGCGATCGACAGCACCGTGATCTTGTCCAGGTGGAGCTCGCCCGGCGTCGGCAGCGTGTCGGTGAAGACGAACTCGCTGACCCGGGAGTTCTTCAGCCGGTCCGCGGCCGGGCCGGACAGGACGCCGTGGGTGGCGGTCACGATGACGTCCTCGGCGCCGTTGGCGAACAGCGCGTCGGCCGCGGCGCAGATGGTGCCGCCGGTGTCGATCATGTCGTCCACCAGGACGCAGATGCGGCCGCGCACATCGCCGACCACCTCGTGCACGGTGACCTGGTTGGCGACGTCCGGGTCGCGCCGCTTGTGGACGATCGCCAGCGGCGCACCCAGGCGGTCGCACCAGCGGTCGGCCACGCGCACCCGGCCGGCGTCGGGGGAGACGACGGTCAGCTTCGAGCGGTCGACCTTCGCGGCCACGTAGTCCGCCAGGATCGGCAGCGCGAACAGGTGGTCCACCGGGCCGTCGAAGAAGCCCTGGATCTGGTCGGTGTGCAGGTCGACGGTGAGGATGCGGTCGGCGCCCGCGGTCTTCATCAGGTCGGCGACAAGGCGGGCCGAGATCGGCTCGCGGCCGCGGTGCTTCTTGTCCTGGCGGGCGTAGCCGTAGAAGGGCACGACCACGGTGATGCGCTTGGCGGAGGCCCGCTTCAGCGCGTCGATCATGATCAGCTGCTCCATGAGCCACTTGTTGATGGGAGCGGTGTGGCTCTGTATGACGAAGGCGTCCGAGCCGCGCGCCGACTCCTCGAAGCGCACGTAGATCTCGCCGTTCGCGAAGTCGAAGGCCTTCGTCGGCACAAGGTTGACGCCCAGCTCACGTGCCACCTCCTCCGCGAGCTCGGGGTGTGCGCGGCCGGAGAAGAGCATGAGCTTCTTCTCACCGGTCGTCTTGATCCCGGTCACTGCACCGTCTCCTTGGTGTTCAACGCAGCTTCGCCTTCGGTCAGGGGAGCTGGCGGAATTGTGTGCACCTCACACGGTACGCGCTGCATGGCGCGACCGCGCACGTGGGGAAGGCCACTTCGCCTCCGCTCCCCGTCAGCCGCGTGGCCGGTCAGACCTCCGGGGCTGCCTGGGCGGCCTGTTCGGCGGCGTGGGCCGCGGCGCTGCCGGGCCGCTTCCTGGCCACCCAGCCCTCGATGTTGCGCTGCTGCCCGCGCGCGACGGCGAGCGAACCGGCCGGCACGTCCTTGGTGATCACCGAGCCCGCGGCGGTGTAGGCGCCGTCCCCGACTGTCACGGGGGCCACGAACATGTTGTCGGAGCCGGTGCGGCAGTGGGAGCCGATCGTGGTGTGGTGCTTGTGCTGCCCGTCGTAGTTCACGAAGACGCTGGCGGCGCCGATGTTGGTGTGGTCGCCGATCGTCGCGTCGCCGACGTACGACAGATGCGGCACCTTGGTGCCCTCGCCGACGGTGGCGTTCTTCATCTCGACGTAGGTGCCGGCCTTCGACTTCGGGCCGAGCCGGGTGCCCGGGCGCAGATAGGCGTAGGGGCCGACCGTGGCGGCCTCGCCGATCTCCGCGCCCACGGCCACGGTGTTGCTCACCGTCGCGCCGGGGCCGACCGATGTGTCGGTCAGCGTGCAGTTGGGGCCGACCTCGGCGCCCGGGGCGAGCCGGGTCGTGCCGTAGAGCTGGGTGTTCGGCAGTACAAGGGTGTCGGGTGCGAACTCCACCGTGACGTCCACCCAGGTCGACACCGGGTCCATGATCGTCGCGCCGGCCAGCATCGCCCGG
Organism: Actinacidiphila sp. bgisy167; assembly: GCF_057707665.1. Classification (NCBI taxonomy): domain Bacteria; kingdom Bacillati; phylum Actinomycetota; class Actinomycetes; order Kitasatosporales; family Streptomycetaceae; genus Actinacidiphila; species Actinacidiphila sp. bgisy167. The sequence continues at coordinate 91,981 of NZ_JBYIQP010000005.1, forward strand.
TTCAGCAGCCGGTCGTTGAGGATGCGGCGGGCCTCGGCGAGCTGTACGCGGTTGTTGATGCCGGCGATCTCCCGGTGGTCCTCGGCGGCCGAGGCGCCGACGCGGTGGCCGGCCTCGCGCAGGATGCCGAGGGTGTCGGTGAGGTACTCCTCGCCCTGGGCGTTGTCGGTGGTCACCTTGGCCAGCGCCTCCGCGAGCAGTTGTGCGTCGAAGGCGTACACCCCGGAGTTGATCTCACGCAGCGCCCGCTGCTCGTCGGTGGCGTCCTTCTGCTCGACGATGGCGAGCACCGAGCCGTCGTCGCCGCGGACGATGCGGCCGTAGCCGGTCGGGTCGGGCACCTCGGCGGTCAGCACGGTGACGGCGTTGCCGTCGGCGGCGTGCGCCTCGACCAGCGCGCGCAGGGTGTCCGGGGTGAGCAGCGGGGTGTCGCCTGCGGCGATCACCACCGTGCCGGTCAGCTCCGGGAGTTCCGCGAGGCCGGCCCGGACGGCGTGGCCGGTGCCGTTCCGCTCGTACTGCACGGCGGTGCGGACCGACGCGTCGGTCTCGGCCAGGTGGGCGGTCACCTGCTCGCGGGCGTGGCCGACGACGACCAGCAGGTGCTCGGGCTCGAGCGCGCGGGCCGCCGCCACGACGTGCCCGACCAGTGTCCGGCCGCTGATCGCGTGCAGGACCTTGGGAGTCGCGGACTTCATACGGGTGCCCTCACCCGCGGCAAGGACGATGACGGCAGCCGGGCGGTGGGCGCTCACGGAAGGGCTCCTCGGCGTGGGGTGATGGTCACCCGAAGGATACCGGGGCGTTTCGGGCGGTGAACGCGGAAGGGTCGCGGCGCTCGCCGCGACCCTTCCACCCGCGCTCCGCTGCCAGGATTCGAACCCGGACTTAAGGGACCAAAACCCTCAGTGCTGCCGTTACACCACAGCGGATGGACGCCCCGGCCGAGCAGGATATCCGTCCACCTGCCCCGCCGGCCCCCACCACTATGCCGCACTGGCCGCCTCCCGTGCGACGAGAAAGACCGGTGCTGTCCCTCCACGAACGTGGGTACATCTCACAAGAGCCGCATAGCGTCGACACGCGCGCTCTGGCCGTCCGCAACTTAGCGCTGCCATACTTACGAAGCCGTAAGTTACGGTGGCGTAGCCCCCGACCTTCATTGAGGGACCACCATGACCACACAGACCGACGTGATCACCGAGTCCCCGGACCCCGGTGCCGGCGGCGGGGCCCCCGCTCCCCGCGCCACCCTCGGTGGTGACAAGAAGCAGTCGCTCGAGCAGATCACCCTCGGACTCTTCATCGGCATCCCCTTCCTCGCCCTTGTCGCGGCCGTCCCGCTCGCCTGGGGATGGGGCATGAGCTGGCTCGACCTCGGGCTGATGGTGGGGATGTACTTCCTCGGCTGCCACGGCATCACCATCGGCTTCCACCGGCACTTCACGCACGGCTCGTTCAAGGCCAAGCGCCCGCTGAAGATCGCCCTGGCCATCGCCGGGTCGATGGCGGTCGAGGGGCCGATCGTGCGCTGGGTCGCCGACCACCGCAGGCACCACAAGTTCTCCGACGCCGAAGGCGACCCGCACAGCCCCTGGCGGTACGGCGAGACCGTCCCCGCCCTGCTCAAGGGCCTGTGGTGGGCCCACATGGGATGGATGTTCGACGAGGAGCAGACCCCCCAGCACAAGTACGCCCCCGACCTGATCAAGGACCCGGCGATCCGCCGGATCAGCCGCGACTTCTGGCTGTGGACGACGGTCTCCCTGCTGCTCCCGCCGCTGATCGGCGGCCTGGCGACGATGTCCTGGACCGGTGCGGCCACCGCCTTCTTCTGGGGCTCCCTGGTCCGCGTGGCCCTGCTGCACCACGTCACCTGGTCGATCAACTCGATCTGCCACGCGGTCGGCAAGCGCCCCTTCCGCTCCCGCGACAAGTCGGGCAACGTCTGGTGGCTGGCCGTGCTGTCCTGCGGCGAGTCCTGGCACAACCTGCACCACGCCGACCCCACCGCTGCCCGGCACGGGGTGCTGCGCGGCCAGATCGACTCCAGCGCCCGCATCATCCGCTGGTTCGAACTCCTCGGCTGGGCCAGTGACGTACGGTGGCCGAGCGCTGACCGCATCGCGGCCCGCCGCCGGGAGGACGTCGGCGAAGCGGCATGATGGGCGGGTGAGCGACGGCAGAAGTAGCAGCAGGGGCAGCGACGGCGCACCGTCGCGGCGTACCCGGCGGGTGCGCATGACGGGCAAGGAACGCCGCGAGCAACTCCTCGACGTGGGGCGCGCGCTCTTCGCCGAACGCGGTTTCGAGGGCACCTCCGTCGAGGAGATCGCCCACAAGGCGGGCGTGTCCAAGCCGGTCGTGTACGAGCACTTCGGCGGCAAGGAAGGCCTCTACGCCGTCGTCGTGGACCGTGAGATGCGCTGCCTGCTGGACATGGTCACCGGTGCCCTGACCGGTGGCCACCCCCGGGAACTGCTGGAAGAGGCCGCCTTCGCCCTGCTCGACTACATCGAGCAGGACACCGACGGCTTCCGGATCCTCGTCCGGGACTCGCCGGTCGCCCAGTCGACCGGCACCTTCGCCTCGTTGATCAGTGACATCGCCACCCAGGTGGAGGACATCCTGGGCATGGAGTTCAAGCAGCGCGGCTTCGACGCCAAGCTCGCCCCGCTCTACGCGCAGGCGCTGGTCGGGATGGTCGCGCTCACCGGGCAGTGGTGGCTGGACGCCCAGAAGCCCAAGAAGGCGGAGGTCGTCGCCCATCTGGTGAACCTCTCCTGGAACGGGCTGTCCGGACTGGAGCCCAGGCCCCGCCTGATCGGCCACCGCAAGAACTGACGCCGTCGCGGGCGACGCCCCGGCGCGACGGCGAGGGCGGTACCTCCCCCTGCGGGGAGGCACCGCCCTCGCCGTGTCCAGAGGGGCCAGGTCAGCCGGTGTTGCGCAGCCCCGCCGCCACGCCGTTGACCGTCAGCAGCAGCGCGCGGGCGAGCAGCGGGTCGGGCTCCTCGCCCCGCGCGGCGGCCTCGCGCTGCCGGTGCAGGAGCGCCACCTGCAGATAGGAGATCGGGTCCAGGTAGGCGTCCCGGATCCGGAAGGTCTGCTGGAGCACCGGCTGCGCGTCCAGGAGCGCGTCCTCACCGGTGATCCGCAGCACCTCGGCGACCGTCAGCTCGTGCTCGGCCTTGATCGCGTCGAAGACGTGCCGGAGCTCGTCCGGCACCAGGGTGTCGACGTAGTGCCCGGCGATCCGCAGGTCCGTCTTGGCCAGCGTCATCTCGACGTTGGACAGGAAGTTCCGGAAGAAGTGCCACTGCTCGTACGCCTCGGCGATGTCCGCCTCCAGGCCCGCCTCGCGGGCGGCCTTGAGGCCTGATCCCACGCCGAACCAGCCGGGCACGATCTGCCGCGACTGCGTCCAGCCGAACACCCACGGGATGGCCCGCAGCCCGTCCAGGCCGGCCCCGCTGTCCGGGCGGCGCGAGGGGCGCGAGCCCAGGTGCAGCTCGGCCAGCTGGTCCACCGGGGTGGAGGCGAAGAAGTACGCCGGCAGGTCCGGATCCTCCACCAGCCGCCGGTACGCCTCGTGCGCGGCGTCGGAGACCACGTCCATGGCCGCGTCCCAGCGCGACAGCGCCTCCTCGGACTGCCGGGGCGCGGTGTGCAGCGCCGAGGCCTGCAGCGTGGCCGAGACCGTCAGTTCCAGGTTCTCCCTCGCCAGGGACGGGATCAGGTACTTGTCGGAGATGACCTCGCCTTGCTCGGTCACCTTGATCTCGCCCTCCAGCGTGCCCCACGGCTGCGCCAGGATCGCGTCGTGCGTCGGGCCGCCGCCCCGGCCGACCGTGCCGCCGCGGCCGTGGAACAGCCGCAGCCGCACCCCGTGGCGGTGCGCCACGTCGCGCAGCCGGCGCTGCGCCCGGTGGATCTCCCACTGCGAGGTCGTGATGCCGCCGAACTTCGACGAGTCGCTGTAGCCCAGCATGACCTCCTGCACGTCGCCGCGGAGCGAGACGAGCTTGCGGTAGGAGGGGTCGGAGAGCATCTCGTCGAGCAGCCGGTCGGCGACCTTCAGCTCGTCGGTGGTCTCCAGCAGCGGCACGATGCCGATCTTGGCGACGCCCGCGTGCAGGTCGATCAGCCCGGCCTCACGGGCCAGCACCGCCGCCGCGAAGACGTCGTCGGAGCCCAGGCACATGGAGATGATGTACGACTCGACGATCTCCGGCCCGAACCGCTCGAAGGCCTCCCGCACCGTGTGGAAGACGCCCAGCGTCTTCGCCCCCGCGGCGTCCAGCGGCGCGGGGGAGGGCGCCAGCGGACGCCGCGACCGCAGCTCCTTGGCGAGCAGTTTGCGCCGGTAGTCCCGCGGCATGTCCGCGTACCGCCAGGACTCCTCGCCCAGCCGGTCGAAGAGCTGGCCCAGGGCGTGGTGGTGGGCGTCGGCGTGCTCGCGGACGTCCATCGTGGCCAGTTGCAGGCCGAAGGCGGCGATCGTGCGGATGGTCCGGTCCAGCCGGCCGGTGGCGATCAGCTCGCCGCGGTTGGCGCGCAGCGAGTCCTGCAGCAGCCGCAGATCGGCCAGGAGGCCGGTGGTGCCGAGGTAGTCGCGGCCGGGCACGTGCGGTGTGCCGGCGGCCAGCCGCTCCCGGGTGTTGAGCAGCTTCTGCCGGATGCAGGTGGCCTTGAGGCGGTAGGGCTCCTCCGCGTTCAGCCGCTTGTAGCGGGGGCTGATCTCCGGCAGGCGCCGCAGGTCCTCCTCCAGGTCGGCCAGCAGCTCGGGGGAGGCGCCGCAGTTGCGGATCGAGTTGGACAGCGCCGCGCGCAGTTCGTCGACCAGCGCCAGGGCGTCGGTGATGCCGTGCTCGTGCTGCAGGATCAGCACGTCCCAGGTGACCTGCGGGGTCACGTTGGGGTTGCCGTCCCGGTCGCCGCCGATCCAGGTGCCGAAGGTCAGCGGGCGGGTCTCCGCGGGCAGCGGCACGCCGACCCGGTCGAGCTCGACCGCCAGGTCCTCGAGCACGTCGCCGACCGCGCCGGCGTGCAACTCGTCCAGGTAGTAGATGGCGTTGCGCGCCTCGTCGGCGGGTTCGGGGCGCACGACCCGCAGTTCGTCGGTCTGCCAGAGCAGATCGATGTTCTCGGCCAGCCGAAGGTCGCTGCGGCGGCGGTCGCCGCCGGCCGTGCTGGACTCCTCCAGCAGGGCGGCGATCACCCGCAGCTTGTTCAGCACGCTGCGGCGGGCCGCCTCGGTGGGGTGCGCGGTGAAGACGGGGCGCACGTTGAGGTTGCGCACCGTCTGGCGCAGGTGCTCCGGGTCGGCGTCCTTGAGCAGGTCGACCGTACGGGCCAGCAGCCCTCCGTCGACCGCCCTGCGCGAGCGCAGTTCACGGCCGCGGTGCACCTGCTCGGTGACGTTCGCGAGGTGGAAGTAGGTGGAGAACGCCCGTACCAGCTTGGCCGCGGTCTCCAGATCGGTCTCGCCGAGCAGGGCGGCGGCGGCCTCGCCGTCGCTGCGGGTCAGTGCCCGCACCTTCTCGACCAGATCGAGGAGCTCCGGGCCCTCCTGCCGGACGAGTGTCCCGCCGAGAAGGTCTCCCAGGCGGCGGATGTCCGCGCGGAGGGGGGCGCTGCCGGTGGTGTTGTCGGCGCTGCTCACAGGTGCGGCTCCTCGTGCAGTGGATGGTCGGCGGCAATGTCCGGACCGCGCTGTCCGACGGCACCAAGGATAGGCCGGGGCCTTCGCCCGGACCGGGGCTGCCCGCCAGGCGGACAGCCCCGCGTCTAGGCTGGCCGGTATGAGTACGACGGGGGAAGACGTACTGGACGGGGCCGGCGGAGGAAGCCGGGAGTCCGCCGGGCCGTGGTGGTGGCCCAGGCGGCGCAGCCTGGTGCTCGATGTCGTTCTGGCCTTCGTCTCGGCCATGGAATGCCTCGTGGAGGGCGCGGCCTTCGCGGAGAAGACCGGGGTCTCGCCGGGCGTCGCGGCGCTGTTCGGGCTCGTGGTCGGCTCGGTGCTGGTGCTCCGCAGGCGCTGGCCGGTGCTGGTCGTCCTGGTCGCCATCGCTGTGACACCCGCCCAGATGGGGCTCCTGCTGAGCATCGTGGGCCTCTACACCCTGGCCGCCTCCGACGTGCCGCGGCGGATCATCGCGGTGCTGTCGGGGATGACCACGCTCGGCATGCTGATCGTCACCTTCCTGGAGATGCACGGGGACCTCGGCACCGCCGCCTACCACGCGCCGCTGGCCGTGGTCGTCCTCACCTCCGTGCTCGTGGCGGTCGGTGTCACCGCGCCGCCGGTGCTGCTCGGCCTGTACGTCGGCGCCCGCCGCCGCCTCGTGGAGAGCCTGCGGGAACGGGCGGACGGCCTGGAGCGGGAGCTGTCGCTGCTCGCCGAGACGGCCGCGAGCTCAGCGGAGCGTGCCCGCATGGAGGAGCGCACGCGCATCGCGCGCGAGATGCACGACGTCGTCGCGCACCGGGTGAGCCTCATGGTCGTGCACGCCGCCGCGCTCCAGGCGATCGCCGTCAAGGACCCGGTGAAGGCCTCGGGCAGCGCGCAGCTGCTGGGGGACATGGGGCGCCAGGCGCTCGACGAACTGCGCGAGATGCTGGGCGTGCTGCGGGCCGAGCCGGCCACGGCCGCGGCGCCGGCGGGCGCGCCGGTGGGCGTGGACGTGGCGGCGGCGGACGCGGCGGAGGCAGGGGACGCGCGGGACGGGACGGTGAGGATCTCGCCCGTGTCGCCGGGCGCGTCCGCGGGCCGGCCCGCGGACGCCGAGGGGAACGACGAGCAGGGGCCGTGCCTGGCGGAGCTCAGCGGGCTGCTCGACGAGTCGCGGGCCGCCGGGATGGACGTCGACCTCACGGTGGAGGGGGAGGAGCGGCCCCTGGCGGCGCGGGTCGAGGCCACGGTCTACCGCGTCGTGCAGGAAGCGCTCACCAACGTCCGCAAGCACGCGCCCGGCGCGCGGGCCCGCATCCGCCTCGCCTACCGCGAGGCGGAGGTCGCGGTCCTGGTGCAGAACGGGCCCTCCGACGGGGAGCCCGCGCTCGTGCTGCCCAGCGGGGGCAACGGACTGGTCGGCATGAGGGAACGGGTCACCGCGCTGGGCGGGGGGTTCGCCGCCGGCGCGACGGGCGAGGGCGGGTTCCGCGTCTCCGCGATGCTTCCCGCGTGACGCCGCGGCGGGGGTGGCCGGGGCCGGGTCGGCCTGGTGGGCGGATGGGCCGGATGGGCCGGATGGGGCGAGTGGGCTGGTGGAGTGAGGGCCCGGTGGGCGTGCTGCCGGTGGGTGCGGCCTCCGGGGCCGGTGGCCCTGGAGGGACAGGGCGACAACGCACCGGCGTACGACGCGGCGCTGCGCGTCGACCATCCCCGTCACGTGGTGCAGACACGGTCGGCCTGTGGGGCCGCTCCCCCTGACCGGCGCCCGCGCGGTCGCCATCGCGCCCGGCGGCCGCGCGCCCTGCGCGCCACCGTCCGCACCCCTCGCGGGTCCGTCGCCGTCTACGTCGTCCACCTGCCGTCCGTCCGGTTCACACCGGCGTCAGGCTTCGGCACGGGCAGGCGGGATGCCGCCGCGCGTGCCCCGGCCACCGCCGGTTTCTCGTGCCTGGGGGTGCGAAGCGGTGGGCGTGCCGCCGCAGCCGAACCACCGGCACTGCCGACCTGTCCCGGCCGCCGCTCTGCCCCGCCCTGCGGTCAGGTCGTGAGGCGGTGCGGGCGCGAGCCCGTCGTGAGGGCTTCCAGCGCCGCGTCGATGCTCGGGCCCATGTAGTAGTCGCCGGTGTGGTCGATGCAGTAGACGCGTCCCTCCGCGTCGATCGCCAACTGCCCTTGTCCGGCGGACTCCTCCCCGAGAGGCGCGACTTCCGTTTCCAGCGCCCTGCCCAGGTCGCCGAGTGTGCGGGCCATGTGCAGCCCGTGGAGCGGGTCCACGTGGACCGCGACGGGCGCGATGGGGCGGCCGGGGGAGGGGGCGGCCGGTACGGTCAGGCCGCCGAACTCGGCCCAGGCCTCGACGGCGGCCGGGAAGACGCTGTGCCGGTGTCCGCCGGGGGAGACGTAGGCGCGGAGCGTGTCGGCCCAGACCTCGGCCTGGCGGATGTCCCAGCGGCCGGGCTGCCAGCCGGCGGAGCGCAGGGCGGCGGCCACACCGGCGGGGAAACGTGCCGAGGTCATGCGGTGCGGGCTCCCGGGTCGAAGGCACGGACGCCGAAGTGCGCGAGCAGCGCCTGGCAGGAGCGGCAGGGCGGGGCGTAGGCGCCGTGGGCGGGGTCGCCGTCCTCGCGTATGCGGCGGGCGGTGAGCTCGGCGCCCTTGAGGGCCTTGCGGGCCTCGCCGTTCGTCAGCGGCTTGCGCGCGGCGCGCTTGCTGCGCGATCCGTCGACGGTGGTGAGGTGGCGGGACAGCAGTACCGGCTCGGGACAGCGCCCGGCGAAGCGCTCACGCTGTGCGCGGGGGAGGGCGTCGAGGACGTCCTGGACGAGCGGGTGCAGCGGGGGCGGCTGGTCGGCCTTGACGCCCGTGCAGGTGAGGACCTCGCCCCGGACGGACAGTGCGGCGGCCACCGCCGGCAGGATGCCGTCGCGCCGGTGGCGCAGCACCGGTGGCGGGGGCGCCTCGCCTGGCGCCCAGTTGAGCCGCGGGTCCGCGGCATCCCTCGTCAGCATCTTCGTACGGCCCTCCGATCCGTCCTCACGGGGAGGATGCCCCCCTATGCGCGTAAGACTGCCAAACGGACAAGGCGTTACGGAAGTCGGTTGTGAGGTGAGAGGTTTATTTTGTGCCAGATGTCATGGCATCTGGGAGACACAGGTAACGAACTCCCGCGAGCGATACTCCTTGCGTTGGCCTGTGGTTCTACGGATAGTAGCGCCGGCGTGGGCGGGAGGAGCGCCGAGGCCCCCAGCGGACCGGCCGGGACACGGCCACCGCCGCCTGCTGCCGACGACTCACGTGCGCGCTCTCACAGGTGAGTCGGCGGCCCCGTCGACCGCGTGGCCGCGCCGCCCGCAGAACGCGACCGAGCTCGCCCCCTTCCGTGCCGGAACCAGGGGAAGTACCTTGTGCACACCCCCTAGGCTGTGCCCAACACCGCATTCAGCATGGGGGCATCCGCAATGACGACAGGTCGGCCCGGCTACCGGGTCGCGCCACCGAACGCGGCCTACGCCGGTCAGATCGTGCACTTCCCGGACCCGGTGCGGCGCGCCCGCCACCCGCAGGGCGTACGCGTGGACGAGCGCGGCTACCCCGACTTCTCGCCCTACGCCCGCGCGGCGGCCGAGATCGCCGAGCCGCCGGACGGCTTCGGCATCGACGAACTCCGGCTCACCGACTACGTGTCGGCCAACGCCGCGCTGCACGCCGCCGGTCACGAGCTGTGGGACAGCCTCTCCCCCGTCGCCACTCCGCACGGGTGGACCTGGCACCACGTCGCCGGCAGCCGCCGTCTGGAACTCATCCCCGCCGAGGTCAAGTCCTTGCTGCGGCACCACGGCGGCCTGGCCACCACTGCCTCCGCCGACCACGACAAGCGCGGCACCCGGCCGCTGCAGGAGACCCGCCCGGTCCACTTCGGCCTGCGCAAGGACGCGGTCGCCGTCACCGAGCAGCAGGTGCGGGACGTCGAGGAGGAGCTCGGCTACCGGCTGCCCGGCGCGTACCGCACCTTCCTCAAGGCGGCGGGCGGCAGCGCGCCGCGCGGTGTGGCCCTGCTCCCCATGCTGGGACTCCTCATCGACCAGCCCTTCTTCACCGTGCGGGACGAGGCGGCCGCCAACGACCTGGTCTACGTCAACAAATGCCTGCGTGACCACCTCACCAAGGACTACCTGGCGATCTCCTACGTCCAGGGCGGTGTGCTCGCGGTGAAGGCGCAGGGCGCCGACCGGGGTTCGATGTGGCTGTGCCCGTACGACGACGTGCGGGACGCCGAGGGCGCCTTCGGCTCCACCGAGGAGCGGGCCGCCGTGCTCCTGCTGCCCTGCGGCGAGGACTTCGACGCCTTCCTGGCCGCGCTCGCGGGCGATCCGCCGGAGCTGGCTACGGTGGCGCGCCTGATGGTGGACGGCGGCTTCGCCCGCGCCGTCCCGGTGGAGGGGTGAGGCGGCAGATGGTCACGTTCGCGCAGGCGCAGGAGCGCGCCGAGGAGTGGATCAACGCCGGCGTCCCCGGCCACCTCGCGCGCGAGGTGCGGGTGCGGGAGTTCGACCGGGGCTTCGTGGTGTGGTCCGAGCCGAGGGAGGACGGTCCGACCGCGGACGACGGGGAGGTCCGCATCGTCATCGCACGCGACAGCGGCGAGGCGACGCTCTGGCCCGCACTGCCCGTGGGGGAGATCGTCCGCCGCTGGGAGGAGGCCTACGGCACCGCGGCCGACGCGATCGCCGACGCCGTGCCGGAGCCGCCCCGGCGGATCGACCTGGAGGCGACGTCCTTCCTGCTGAGCCCGCCGCAGTGGCTGCAGGACGCCGCCGACCGCCTCGGCATCCCCGGCAGCCGCGGGGGAGCGGACGCCGCCTTCGGCGGCACCGCCGCCACGCCGGTCACCACGCCGCCGCCCGCGCCCGCCCCGGCCCCCGTCACCGCGCCCGGGCCGGCGACGCCCACTCAGCCGTACGTCCCGACCCCGACCCCGACCCCGGCCCCGATTCCGTACAGCGGCGCGCCGACCCCGCCGCCCGCGGTGTGGCGGGACGCCAACGACAGCGGGGGTGCCGGCGCGTCCGTGCCGCCGCCGGCGACCGTGTACGCGCCGCCGATCAGCGACTCGGACGACGCCCACACCCCGTCGGCCACGGCGAACGCCGACGCGGGCACCGAGCGGCTGCCGGGGGTGTCCGGGACCGGGACACCGCTGCCGCAGCCCCGGACACAGGGCGGTCACGGCCACCCCGGCGCCGGGACAGCGGTTCCGCCCCCACCCCCGCCGCCCGCGCCGTTCGGCGGCCCGCCCCCGCCGCCGCCCGCGCCGTCCGCACCCGCGCGGCCCGGGGCAGGGGACGCTCACCACGCCGCGGCGATGCCGTCCCGCCCGGACGCCGCGCCCCCGCCGCCCCGGCCGGCGCCCGGGCCGAACGCCGGCGCCGCCGACCTGGCCGCCGCCGAGACCGTGAAGGCGGCCCCGCCCGGGCCGCCCCCGCCGCCGCCCGGCCCGGGGGTGCCCGGCACCCCGGCCGCCGGGTACGTGCCCACGCAGCTCGTGCAGGCACTGCCAGCGAACGACCCGCCCGGCCCGCCCGCACCGCCGAAGCCGGCAGCCGGCGACGTGCACCACGCCGCGACAGTGCTGTCCCGCCCGGACGCGGGAGGCCGGACCGCGCCTCCGCCCCCGCCGCCCGGACCGGTGGCGCCCGGACCGGCGGCGGCGCAGCCGCCCGCGTACGGCTACCCTCACCCGCCGCAGCCGCTGCCGCCCACCGGGGTGCCCACCGTCGGCCCCGGCTACCTGGCCGTGCTCCGCTACCGCGCGCCGGACGGTTCCGAGCAGCAGCTGATCCGCCGCTCCGCGCCCGGCACACCGCACCCGGAGTGGCAGATCCTGCACGAGTTGCGCGCCCTCGGCGTGCCTCCGCAGGCGGTGCTGGAACTGCACACGGAGCTGGAGTCGTGCGATCTGCCGGGTGGTTACTGCGCCCGGATGATCCGCGAGACCTGGCCCCAGGTGCGGATCAGCAGCACCGCCCCCTATGGCACGGACCACGCGAGCCGTCGCGCGGGCGTCCAGCACCTGCTGACCCACCTCGGTGAGCTGCACCAGGTGGCGAGCGCCCCGGCGCACGCCCACCCGCAGCGGGTGCCGATGCCCGAGCCGCACCGGATCCAGCGGGTCCCCCCGGTCCCGCTGGACGCGATCGGGCACGAACTGGCGCAGTCCTTCGGGCCGCAGGGCGTGTTCCGTTTCGACCAGCGGGCGGTCGCCCGCCAGGGCGTCCCGGACCTCGTCGCGCAGACGCTCACCTGGTGCGGGCTGCCGGTGGACTTCGGCCCGTTCTTCTGGGCCCAGGCCCAGCCCGGGCGGCCGGTGCCGACCCTGGCCGAGCTGGCGGTCGAGCGGGGCGCGCAGCCGGCCCCGGACGCGGGCTCGTACCTGGTCATGGGCAACGACTTCGGCCGTCAGCTGTGCGTGCAGTACGGCACGGCGCACATCGTCGCGGTGCCGCTGGAGGCCGGGCCGGGCGGGACGGCGGCGGTGCCGCAGTTCGTCAACACCGGCCTGCCGGAGTTCGTCCGCTGCCTGGCGCTGCTCGGCACGATGTGGCGCTGGCGGCTGGGCCTGACGCCGGAGCAGGCGGGCCGCTGGACGGTCGACTTCCAGAACCAGCTGGCCGCGCTCGACCCGGCGGCGGTGGCCTCGCCGGAGCACTGGTGGCCGGTGCTCGTCGAGCAGATGTGGGACGGAATGCTCTGAGTGTCCCACCCCGGACGGCCCCGGCAGGCCCTCGTGGCGGAGGACGGCCGTCGAGGGCCGGTCGGAGTGTCGCGATATGGGTAAATCAGGCAAATCCCCGAGAATGGGGGTATGAGCACGGCACACCCCCGCGACGGCCGCGACTTCGCCACCGTCCGCGGTCGCGGGTACCGCACCGACCAGGTCGACCGCTTCCTCGAGGCGCTGTCCGAGGACCGCGACGCCGCCTGGGAGCGTGCCGCGCGGCTCACCGTCCTGGCGAACGAGATGGCCGCGGAGTGCGCGGCGCTGCGCGACGTGGTCTCCTCCCTCTCGCCGCCCACGTACGAGTCGCTCGGGAACAACGCGCTGGAACTGCTGCGGCTGGTCGAGGAGGAGGCCGCCTCCGTGCGCGAACAGGCCGAGGAGGAGGCCCGGCACGCGCACGACGCGGCGGAGGCCGCCCGCCGCACCCTCATGGACGAGGCGCGCGCCGCCGCCCAGGCCCGCCGTTCCGCCGCGGACGAGGAGGCCGAGCAGCAGCTGCAACAGTCCCGCGACGAGGCCGGAAGCGTCCTCGGCGCCGCCCGCGAGGAGGCCGGCCGGCTGCGGGACGAGGCCGCCCGGGAGCTCGACGCCGCCCGGCGGGAGAGTGCACACGTGCTTGCCGAGCAGGACAGGCAGCACCACGAGCGCTTCGACACCCAGGAGCACGAACTCGCCGAGGCGGAGGCCGGGGTCGACGCCCGGCTGGCCGAACTCACCTCGTACGCCGAGGCGATGCTGGACGAAGCCCGCCGGGCCCTGGCGGAGACGGAGGAGGCCGCCCGGCGCCGCCAGGAGGAGGCCGACGCCACGGCCGCCGCTCTGCTCGCCCAGGCCCGGGTGAGGGAGGAGCGTATCCGTCTCGCCGCCGAACGCGAACTGCGCGAGCACGAGGTCCGGCGGGAGGAGATCCGCGAGCACCTCGCCCACGTCCGCAGCAGCCTGGCGGCCCTCACCGGCCGCGCGCTGCCGGAGGCCGGTGCCGGGAGCGGGACCGGGACCGGGACCGAGGACGCCGCCCCCGGCCCCGCTACCCCCGATGTGCCCGCCCCGTCTCCGGGGGACGATCAGGAACCGTCGTAGGAGGGGAACTCCCCGCTCTCCACGATCCAGGGGCCCACGGGGACGGCGTCCCCGAAGGCGTAGTCGTGCCGGGCCCGGTAGCGCGGGCCGTCGTCACCCGGAGCCGGATCGGAGAGGACGGCGAGCGTCTTGTCCCGCGGATCGATGATCAGATAGAGCGGGATGTCCATGGCGGGGTAGTCCCGGGTCTTCTCGCGGTAGACGTTGTCCGGGTTCGACGCCGAGACGACCTCGGCCACCAGGGCGACGTCCGAGGGGTCGAGGAAGCCGGGCGTGTCGAGGGCCTGTTCCGCCACGACGACCACGTCGGGGCGACGCATACGCCCTATGGCGGGCACTTTGATCTCCGGACCGCTGTGGGCCACGTGACCGGCCCAGTCCGGATCGTCGGACAGTTGCCGCTCGATCTGCCGGCGCAGCCGCAGGGAGATCAGCTCGTGCCGGTTGACCGGCGACATCGTCATCGTGACGACACCCTCACCGATCTCCACGGCCCAGGCGTCCCCACGTTCCAGCAACTCCATGGCGAGGGCCCGCATACGCGCGTAGGTCTTCGCGTCCACGGGCTCACCGTACCGCCGGGTCCTCCTCCAGGACGGGGAAGCGGCGGGGGGCCACCAGCAGGACGACGGCCAGGGACAGGGCCGCGGCGGCGGCAGCGCCGACGTAGACGTGGTCGACCGCGGCCGCGACGGCGCGGCGCACCTGGTCGTCGATGTGGGCGGCGCCGGCGACGGAGTCGAGGTCGGTGCCGGAGCCGTGCAGGCAGGTGGCGAGCGTGGCGTTGGCGACGGCGCCGAAGACGGCCGCGCCCACGCTCTGGCCGACCTGGCGGCAGAAGAGGATCGACGAGGTGGCGGTGGCCCGTTCGCTCCAAGGGACGGTGGACTGGACGCCGACGATCAGCGGCAGCTGGAAGAGGCCGAGGGCGGCGCCGAGCAGCAGCATCACCAGGGCGGGCTGCCAGGCGGGCCCGGCGTAGGGGAGCCGCACCAGCACCACCAGGACGACGGTGGCGGCGGCCATGCCCAGGGCGGCGGTGTTGCGGAAGCCGATGCGCAGGTAGACGCGGTTGCTGAGGGCGGCGGAGACCGGCCAGCTGAGCGTCATCACCGACAGCACGAAGCCCGCCGCGATGGGACCGAGGCCGAGCACGGTCTGGGCGTACGTGGGGAGGAACACGGTCGGGGCGACCATCAGGACGCCGAGCATGCCGAGGGCCAGGTTGACGGCGACGATCACCCGGCGCCGCCACACCCAGCCGGGGATGATCGGCTCGGCGGCCCGGCGCTCGGCCCACACGGTGCAGCCGCCCATGACGAGGCTGCCGCCGAGCAGCCACCACCGGGCGGGACCGCTCTGGACGAGGCCGGTGATCAGCAGTCCGCCGGAGAGGAACAGCAGCAGCGCCCCGGGCCAGTCGATGCGGTGCCGGGTGCGCTCGCCGAGCCGCTCCCGCAGGTGGCGGGAGATGAGCAGCAGCGCGACCGCGCCGATCGGCAGGTTGATGAGGAAGATCCAGCGCCAGCTGGCGTACCCGGCGAGCAGCCCGCCGCACAGCGGGCCGAGGACGGCGGAGACCGCCCAGACCGTGGAGATCGCCGCCTGGATGCGGCCGCGCTGCTTCAGCGGGTACAGATCGGCGGCGATGGTCTGCACGGTCCCCTGGATGGCGCCGCCGCCGAGCCCCTGCACGATGCGGAAGGCGATCAGGCCGGCCATGTTCCACGCCCCGGCGCACAACACCGAGCCCAGCAGGAAGATCCCGATGCCCGCCAGCAGCACGGGCTTGCGGCCGAAGGTGTCGGCCAGCTTGCCGTAGACCGGGAGGGTCACCGTGACCGCGAGCAGGTAGCCGGAGAAGAGCCAGGAGAACACGGAGAAGCCGCCCAGCTCGCCGACGATCTGCGGCACCGCGGTGGAGATGATCGTGGAGTCCATCGCCGCCAGCGCCATGGCCAGCATCAGCGCGGCGACCACCGGGCCGCGCCGCCGCGGCCCGTCGGCCGACGACGGTGCGGCGGCGGCGGTCGCGGTCTGCTCGGTGCGCTCCACGGGTCCCCCCTGGTGTTTGTGTGTACAACGCACGATTATGCCCGGCTTCCGCGCGCACGGTTCCCGCAGGTCGGACGGCCGGGCAGAAGCACCCCGGACCGCGCGGCCCGCTCCCGACCCCGAGCCGGGTCCATCGAAAGGCGCAGACCCCTTAGGGGACGCACCCGACTTCCACCGACTCCAGGTTCGTACCGGCGGAGGACGAGGGGGCCCTCCCGCGCTCCCTAACCTTCTGGTGGGGCTAACCCCCGGGCCGATACGGAGACCCGCACCATCGTTCCAGCCCCCTCCCCCACACCAGTCTTGGTACGCGACGCAGCACGCCCCGAGACGGCGGCGACCACACACCCGACAGGAGCAGGTCAGTGACAACGGCAGTAACGATCCCCACGTCCGGGGGCAGCGGAGAACGTACGGCCGTGGCCGCCCGGGCCCGTCAGGTCACCAAGGCGTACGGCTCGGGGGAGACCCGGGTCGTGGCCCTGGACGCGGTCGACGTCGACATCGACGCCGGCCGGTTCACCGCGATCATGGGGCCGTCCGGCTCGGGCAAGTCGACCCTGATGCACTGCCTCGCCGGTCTCGACACGGTGACCGAGGGCCGGATCTGGGTCGGTGAGACCGAGATCACCACGCTGAGGGACAAGAAGCTCACCCAGCTGCGGCGGGACAAGATCGGCTTCATCTTCCAGGCCTTCAACCTGCTGCCGACCCTCAACGCGTCCGAGAACATCACGCTGCCCATGGACATCGCCGGCCGCAAGGCGGACCCCCAGTGGCTGCAGCGCGTCGTGGAGACCGTCGGTCTGGCCGGACGCCTCAAGCACCGGCCCGGCCAGCTCTCCGGCGGCCAGCAGCAGCGCGTCGCCGTGGCCCGCGCCCTCGCCGCCCGCCCGGAGATCATCTTCGGCGACGAGCCGACCGGCAACCTCGACTCGCGCGCCGGCGCCGAGATCCTCGGCTTCCTGCGCCGCTCCGTCGACGAACTCGGCCAGACCATCGTCATGGTGACCCACGACCCGGTCGCCGCCTCCTATGCCGACCGCGTCCTCTACCTCGCCGACGGCCGGATCGTCGACGAGATGCGGGACCCGACCGCCGAATCCGTCCTCGAGCGCATGAAGGACTTCGACGCGCGCGGGAGGACGTCGTGACCGTCGTCAAGACCTCGATGCGCAACTTCCTGGCGCACAAGGGGCGTATGGCGCTGTCCGCCGTCGCCGTCCTGCTGTCGGTGGGCTTCGTCTGCGGCACGCTCGTCTTCACCGACACCATGACCTCCACCTTCGACAAGCTCTTCGCCGCCACCGCGTCGGACGTCACGGTCACTCCCAAGGGCGCGCCGAGCGACGACGAACTGCAGACGACCGCCAAGGCGGCCACCATGCCCGCCGCCACGGTCGCGAAGCTGCGCGAGGTCGACGGCGTCAAGTCCGCGACGGGCGAGGCGGGCAGTCAGACCCTGACCGTCACCGACGCCGCCGGCGAGAACCTCGGCCCGACCTCCGGTGCCCCCACCATCGCCACCAACTGGGACGCCACCGAGCTGCGTTCGGTCGACGTCACCTCCGGCCACGCCCCGCGCGGCCCCACCGAGGTGATGGTCGACGCCGACACCGCCGGCAAGAAGCACCTCGAGATCGGCGACGAGCTGCGCGTCATCGCCATCCCCGGGGAGTTCCGCGCCCGGATCAGCGGCATCGCCACCTTCAAGGTCACCAACCCCGGCGCGGCGATCTTCTACTTCGACACCCCCACCATCCAGACCAGGCTGCTGGGCGCCAAGGACGTCTTCAGCAGCGTCGGCCTGACCGCGAAGCCCGGGGTCACCGACGAGCAGCTGAAGAAGAACGTCACCGCCGCCCTCGGCGCCACCGCCGGCTACACGGTGCAGACCCAGGCCGAGTGGACCGCCGAGAACCAGAAGGACATCGCCGGCTTCCTCGACGTCATCAAGTACGCGATGCTCGGCTTCGCCGGGATCGCCGTCCTCGTCGGCGTCTTCCTGATCGTCAACACCTTCTCGATGCTGGTCGCCCAGCGCACCCGGGAGATCGGCCTGATGCGGGCGATCGGCGCCAGCCGCCGCCAGGTCAACCGCTCGGTGCTGGTGGAGGCGCTGCTGCTCGGCGTGGTCGGCTCCGTGCTCGGCATCGGCGGCGGCGTCGGGCTCGCCGTGCTGCTCATGAACCTCATGGGCAGCGTGGGCATGAACCTCGACACCTCGTCCCTGACGATCAAGGCCACGACGCCCGTCATCGGGCTCGTCCTCGGCGTCGTGGTGACCGTGCTCGCCGCCTACCTGCCCGCCCGGCGGGCCGGGAAGGTCTCGCCGATGGCCGCGCTGCGCGACGCCGGCACCCCCGCCGACGGCCGGGCCGGCAGGGTGCGCGCCGCGATCGGCCTGGTCCTCACCCTCGCGGGCGGCGCCGCGCTCCTCGCCGCCGTGCAGGCCACCAAGGCCGCGGACGGCTCGATGTTCCTCGGCCTCGGCGTCCTGCTCACCCTGGTCGGCTTCGTGGTCGTCGGGCCGCTGCTCGCCGGCGTCGTCGTCCGGGTGATCAGCGCGGGCGTCCTGCGTGGGTTCGGCCCGGTCGGCCGCCTCGCCGAGCGCAACGCGCTCCGCAACCCGCGCCGTACCGGCGCCACCGCCGCCGCCCTCATGATCGGCCTCGCGCTGGTCGCGGGCCTGTCGGTGGTCGGCTCCTCACTGGTGGCCTCGGCGACCGACCAGCTCGACAAGTCGGTCGGCGCGGACTTCATCATCGAGTCCAACAGCGGTCAGCCGATCACCCCGCAGATCGAGCGGGCCATCAAGGCCGCGCCCGACCTCGCCCACGTCACCGACTACAAGTCCCTCGACGTCAAGCTCACCGCCCCCGACGGGTCGGTGTCCGACACCTCCCTGACGGCCGCGGACCCGACGTACGCGGAGGACCTCCAGGCCAAGACGGTCGCCGGCGAGCTGTCGGCCGCGTACGGCCCGAACGCGATGTCGGTCGGCGAGAGCTTCGCCGACAAGCACAAGGTGGGGCTCGGCGACACGCTCTCCGTCCACTTCGAGCACGGGCAGACCGCCAGGCTGACGGTCGCCGCCATCACCTCCGCGGACACCGTCTTCGACCAGGGCGCGATGTACACCAGCATCACGACCGCGGCGCGCTACGTGCCGGCCGACCGGATGCCGGTCAACGACATCATGTTCGCCGCCGCCAAGGACGGGCGGCAGGACGCGGCCTACGCGGGGCTGAAGAAGGCGCTGCACGACTTCCCGCAGGTCCAGGTCCGCAACCAGGCCGACTACAAGCAGATGCTCAAGGACCAGATGGGCCAGCTGCTCAACCTGATCTACGGCCTGCTGGCCCTGGCGATCATCGTCGCGGTCCTGGGCGTCGTGAACACCCTCGCCCTGTCGGTGGTGGAGCGCACCCGGGAGATCGGCCTCATGCGGGCGATCGGCATGTCGCGGCGGCAGCTGCGACGCATGATCCGCCTGGAGTCGATCGTCATCGCCCTCTTCGGCGCGGTGCTCGGCCTCGGCCTCGGCATGGGCTGGGGGGCCTCCGCCCAGCAGCTGCTGGCGCTCCAGGGGCTCGGCGTCCTGGAGATCCCCTGGCCGACGATCATCACCGTCTTCATCGGCTCGGCCTTCGTCGGACTCGTCGCGGCGCTGGTGCCGGCGTTCCGGGCGGCCCGGATGAATGTGCTGGGCGCGATCGCGACGGAGTAGCGCGCGGAGCGCGCGGTGTGTGCGGCGCCGTGGTGGTGGGGGTGGGTGCTTTCCCTCCCTCCCACCCGGCGCCCGCGCGTTCAGTGGCCGCCTCGCACGTTCCCTGGGGGCCGGGGCCGGGGCCGGGGGCGGGGCCTCCTGGGCTGGACATCCTGGACTGGCATGTTTCCGTGCGTGCGGGCGGTATGTGTTGTGCCCCGGATGCCGCACACAGATATGCCGCATCGTCCAGAACATCCACCCCTACGACCCCACCCCCTCCGGCTGCCCTTCGGGGTGGCGGTCCCCCGGCCGAAGGCTGGGGAGGGCGGGCGGGGAGACAACCGCAGACCCAGCCGCAACGGCGCCGCACACAACGTCACGCACCGCCCACCCGCGGAGCGTCGTACGCTGGGACACCCCGGCTCGTTCGACGTGTCGGGCTGTTCGCGTTGACCCGCATGTCTGCCCCTGGGACGGAAAGCCACATGAGCCTCAACGGTCTGCTCGACGTCGTCGTGGACGACCCCGCGCTCGCGGAGGCGGTCCGCGGTGCCGCGGACGGCAACCGCCCGCATGTCGACCTGGTGGGTCCGCCCGCCGCCCGGCCGCTGGCGCTGGCGGCGCTCGCGGCCCGCACCGGCCGCACGCTGCTGGCCGTGACGGCGACCGGCCGTGAGGCCGAGGACCTGGTGGCGGCGCTGCGGTCGCTGCTGCCCGAGGACTCCGTCGTGGAGTACCCGGCCTGGGAGACGCTGCCGCACGAGCGGCTCTCCCCCCGCTCGGACACCGTGGGCCGCCGTCTGGCCGTGCTGCGCCGGCTGGCGCACCCCAGCGCGGACGACCCGACCGCCGGCCCGGTGCGGGTCGTGGTCGCCCCCATCCGTTCCGTGCTGCAGCCGCAGGTCAAGGGCCTGGGAGACCTGGTGCCGGTGGCGCTGCGGACCGGGCAGACCGCCGATCTGAACGACGTCGTCGACGCGCTCGCCGCCGCCGCGTACGCCCGGGTGGAGCTGGTGGAGAAGCGCGGCGAGTTCGCGGTGCGGGGCGGGATCCTGGACGTCTTCCCGCCCACCGAGGAGCATCCGCTGCGGGTGGAGTTCTGGGGCGACGACGTCGAGGAGATCCGCTACTTCAAGGTGGCCGACCAGCGCTCGCTGGAGGTCGCCGAGCACGGCCTGTGGGCGCCGCCCTGCCGGGAGCTGCTGCTCACCGACGAGGTCAAGGCCCGCGCCGCCGAGTTGGCGGAGGAGCACCCGCAGCTGCGGGAACTGCTGGACAAGATCGCCCAGGGCATCGCCGTGGAGGGCATGGAGTCCCTCGCCCCGGTGCTCGTGGACGACATGGAGCTGCTGCTGGACGTGCTGCCGGCCGGGTCGCTGACCGTGGTCTGCGACCCCGAGCGGGTCCGTACCCGGGCCGCAGACCTGGTGGCGACCAGCAGGGAGTTCCTGGAGGCCTCCTGGGCCGCCTCCGCCGGGGGCGGCGAGGCGCCGATCGACCTGGGCGCGGCATCGCTGTGGAGCATCGCCGACGTGCGGGAGCGCGCCCGCGAGCTGGGCGTTCCCTGGTGGTCGGTGAGCCCGTTCGCGGCCGATGACGAGCTGGACGCCGACACCCTCAAGCTCGGTATGCACGCCCCGGAGGTCTACCGGGGCGACACCGCCCGGGCGCTCGCCGACGCCAAGGGCTGGCTGGCCGACGGCTGGCGGGTCGTCTTCGTCACCGAGGGGCACGGCCCGGCGTCCCGCATCGTGGAGGTGCTGGGCAACGAGGGCATCGCCGCGCGCCTCGACACGCGGCTGGAGGGGCCTGTCGAGCCGTCGGTGGTCCACGTGGCCTGCGGCTCGCTGGACAGCGGCTTCGTCGACCCCGCCCTGAAAACGGCGGTGCTCACTGAGACCGACCTGTCCGGCCAAAAGTCCTCCACCAAGGACATGGGCCGGATGCCGTCCCGGCGCCGCAAGACCATCGACCCGCTGACGCTGCAGGCGGGCGACTTCATCGTGCACGAGCAGCACGGCGTCGGCCGCTACGTGGAGATGGTGCAGCGCACCGTCCAGGGCGCCACCCGCGAGTACCTGGTCGTCGAGTACGCCCCGGCGAAGAAGGGCCAGCCCGGCGACCGGCTCTTCGTGCCCACCGACCAGCTGGAGCAGATCACCAAGTACGTCGGCGGCGAGGCGCCCTCGCTGCACCGCCTCGGCGGCGCGGACTGGACGAAGACCAAGGCGCGCGCCAAGAAGGCGGTCAAGGAGATCGCCGCGGACCTGATCCGGCTGTACTCCGCGCGTATGGCGGCCCCCGGCCACACCTTCGCGCCGGACACCCCCTGGCAGCGGGAACTGGAGGACGCGTTCCCGTACGCGGAGACCCCGGACCAGCTCACCACGATCGCCGAGGTCAAGGAGGACATGGAGAAGTCGGTCCCGATGGACCGGCTGATCTGCGGCGACGTCGGCTACGGCAAGACCGAGATCGCGGTGCGGGCGGCCTTCAAGGCCGTGCAGGACGGCAAGCAGGTCGCCGTCCTGGTGCCCACCACCCTGCTGGTGCAGCAGCACTTCGGCACCTTCTCCGAGCGCTACTCGCAGTTCCCGGTGGTGGTGAAGGCGCTGTCCCGCTTCCAGACCGACGGCGAGGCCAAGGCCGTCCTGGAGGGGCTGCGCGAGGGCTCGGTGGACGTCGTCATCGGCACCCACCGCCTGTTCTCCTCGGAGACCAAGTTCAAGGACCTGGGCCTGGTCATCGTCGACGAGGAGCAGCGCTTCGGCGTGGAGCACAAGGAGCAGCTGAAGAAGCTCCGGGCCAACGTCGACGTGCTGACGATGTCGGCCACACCGATCCCGCGCACCCTGGAGATGGCGGTCACCGGCATCCGCGAGATGTCCACGATCACCACCCCGCCGGAGGAGCGGCACCCCGTGCTGACCTTCGTCGGCCCGTACGAGGAGAAGCAGATAGCCGCCGCCGTCCGCCGCGAACTGCTGCGCGAGGGGCAGGCGTTCTACATCCACAACCGGGTGGAGAGCATCGACAAGGCCGCCGCGCGGCTGCGCGACCTGGTGCCGGAGGCGCGGATCGCCACCGCGCACGGGCAGATGGGCGAGGCCGCGCTGGAGCAGGTCGTGGTGGACTTCTGGGAGAAGAAGTTCGACGTGCTGGTCTCCACGACGATCGTCGAGTCCGGCATCGACATCTCCAACGCCAACACCCTCATCGTCGAGCGCGGCGACACCTTCGGCCTCTCGCAGCTGCACCAGCTGCGCGGCCGGGTAGGCCGGGGCCGCGAGCGCGGCTACGCGTACTTCCTCTATCCGCCGGAGAAGCCGCTCACCGAGACCGCCCACGAGCGTCTGGCGACGATCGCCCAGCACACCGAGATGGGCGCCGGCATGTACGTCGCCATGAAGGACCTGGAGATCCGCGGCGCGGGCAACCTGCTCGGGGGCGAGCAGTCCGGCCACATCGCGGGCGTCGGCTTCGACCTGTACGTGCGCATGGTCGGCGAGGCCGTCGCGGACTACCGGGCCTCCCTGGAGGCGGGCGGCGAGGTCGAGGAGGCCCCGCTGGAGGTGAAGATCGAGCTGCCGGTCGACGCGCACGTGCCGCACGACTACGCGCCGGGCGAGCGGCTGCGCCTGCAGGCCTACCGGTCGATCGCCGCCGTGAACTCCGAGGAGGACATCAAGGCCGTCCGGGAGGAGCTCACCGACCGCTACGGCAAGCTCCCCGAGCCGGTGGAGAACCTGCTGCTGGTCGCCGGGCTGCGGCTGCTGGCCCGCCGACTGGGGGTCAGCGACATCACCCTGCAGGGCGGCAACGTGCGCTTCTCGCCGGTGGAGCTGCGCGAGTCGCAGGAGCTGCGGCTGAACCGGCTCTACCCCCGCACCGTGGTGAAGCAGGCGGCCAAGCAGATCCTGGTGCCGCGTCCCAGCACGGCGCGTATCGGCGGCAAGCCGGTGGTCGGCCGGGAACTGCTGGCCTGGACGGCGGAGTTGCTGACGGCGGTCCTGGACAACTGAGGCACCCGGCGCCGACCGCGTGCGCCGGGTGCCGGCGGCCCTTCCCGGGCGGGGAACGCGTCTCCGTACGGGAAGGGCCGCGGCCGTTACCCGGGCGGCCGACCCTCCCGCGCCGGAAGCGCCCCTCCCGGGATTTCATGGAGGGGGCGGTTACCGTGGTTCGTTCCGGGCAGACGCCCGGCGCGGCACGTGCGGCACCCGGCTGTCCACGCGGGCAGACGAGCGGGTGCGCGGCATACGGGACGCCGTCACGACGACGACCTGCCGTGTCCCGCAAGCATCCGAACCGGAGTTCGGCCGGAAGCCGACCGGACCCGCCTGCACGACCGGGAGTGACCGACGATCTCCGCGCAGCCGACGACCACCACCGCGTCAGCCCCCGTCCCCGTCACCACGGCGCCCTCCACCTCGCGGGACGCCGGATCGCACGCCCACAGATTCGACATCGACCTGTTGCGCGTCCTGTGCTCCATCGGTGTCATCGTCTGCCACTCCGCCGGCCAGTTCCTGAACGCGGTGGGCCGGGAACCGGCAGGCGGCCGCCCGGTCTACTGGGTCGCGCTGGCCGGTGACGGCCTCAGCCGTTGCGCCGTACCGCTGTTCTTCGCGATGGCCGGCTGGGTCGTCCTCTGCGGCGCGCCGCCGCGTGACGGGGCGCAGGTGCGCAGGCGGCTGACCCGGATCGTGGTGCCGATGGCCGTGTGGACGGCGGCGTACCTGGTGTGGCAGTGGACTCGGCACCCCGACGCCCGGGACGTGCTCCGGCTGGCCTGCCAGTCGCTGTTCGGGTCGATCCAACCCGCCTTCCACCTCTGGTACGTGTACGCCTATGTGCCGGTGATCGCCGTGCTGTCGCTCGCCGCCCTGGTCAGGGCGGGCAAGCGGCCGTACGGCCTCGCGGCGGCGTTCACCGCCCTGGCGCTCGCGCCTACCCTCCTGGACGACGTCGCGGGGCTGTTCCACCGGAAGGCGCCCGGCTTCGCCTGGGAGCCGGCCCCCTACCAGCTCGCCTACGCCGCCGCGGGCGCCCTCCTGCTGGCGCTGCCGCCCTCCGCCACCACGGGGCGCCGCCGGCGGCTGCTGTGGCTGGCGGGCGGTATGGGCGGGTGGGCCGCTGTCGTCGCGTACGAGCACGTCGTGCACTACCCGTCCCCGTACGCCGGGGTGTTCGTGCCGTTCCTGGCCGGTGCGCTCCTGATGGCGCTGAACCGGATCACCGTGCCCGTGCGGTTCCGGCCGCTGCTGTCCCGGCTCGGCGCCGCCGCCTTCGGCGCGTACCTGGCGCACCTGATGTTCCTGCGCGCCCTCGCCCCGCACCTGGTCACGGCCCACACGGGCTGGCTCGGCGCCGCCGGTCTGCTCGCCCTGCTGGTGGCGGGGACCACCGCCCTGTCCTTCGCGGCCAGCCTGCTGTGGACCAGGCTGGGGCTCGGCCGCTGGCTGGGCTGACCGGCTCCACGCCGTCGGGCCGGCCCGCGTGTGCGGGCCGGCCCGACCCGGTCACCCCTGGGCGGTCCGGATCTTCTTCACCAGACGCCGCACTGCCGGGTTGCGGCGCAGGCTCTCGGCCCTCACGGTGCTGCCGCCGGGCAGCCGAAGGCTGGTCAGCCGGCGCCGCTTGAAGTACTTCGCGTGCGTGGAGAGACGGGCCTCGAGCCAGGCCTCGGCCTCGTCCCGCAGCGGAGCGTACTTCGCCGCCTGCATGCAGTAGCTCACGGTCCTGACCAAGGGGGCCAGTTCGCCGGTGACCCGCTCCGCTGACAGGTCGAGCGGCTTGCCGACCTCGGAGGCGTCCTGCTCGAGGTCCGGCAGGACGGCGTCGATGACGGTGAGGGGTACCCGGTTGCTGTTCTCGTAGGGCGCGATGCGGTCCAGCAGCAGTTCGGTGCCCACCCGCGCGACGGGGATGCCGTAGAACGCGGCAGCGGTCATCAGCGCGGTCGAGAAGCACCCGACGACGAGAGCGGGCCGGATGTGCTGGTACAGCGTCTCCGCCAGCACGGGGATGTCCAGGACGGTGAGCCGCACCCCCAGTTCCTGCGCCGTCTGCTCCAGCGACTGCGAGTACTGGGCCGGCGCGCTCGGGTGCGGCTTGAACAGCACGTGCCGGTGACCGGCCGCGACCGCGCCGCGGAGCATCCTCACGTGCAGCGAGTCCTCCTCGGCCACCGTGATCAGCTCGAGGGCGGACAGGTACTGGCCGAGCAGCACCGCAGTGGGCCGGTCGCCGTCGGGCAGGTGTTCCTCGAGGGCGGCGACGCCGGTTCCGCCGATCTGCTCCAGGACTCGCAGGAACGGCTCGTCGGGAATGACGACCGGCTCGACGCCGTACTCGGACAGCAGCATCGGGCGCAGGCCGGGCACGAGGTCGAGGTGGAGCAGCCGCTTGATGCGGCTGTGCACGTCCACCGGAAGCCGGTTGCGGGTCGGACCGTAACTCATCAGGCCGTCGGCGTACACGTCGATCGGGCTGTCCGCGAAGATGTCGACGACGGCGCGCGACGGACTGACCTGGATGGACTCGCAGGCGATCTCGACGGGCTCGTCCCCCAGATCCCAGGCCAGACGCAGCACCCGCTCCCACAGAACGGTGTCCTCCGCCCGAGGGGACCAGCCGGACGGGTGGTGCGGCGCGATGGTCTCGTTCCACGAGTGCACCGCGTCGAACTCGTGCCGCATCTCCTCGAAGCCGGGCATCGCGTCGAGCGGCGTGGTCAGCTCGGGAATCGACGAGGTGTTGCCGACGACCAGCAGCCGCCGTCCCTCGCGGGGACCGAACAAGCCGGCCCGAATGGCGGCCACGACGCTCGCCGCACCGTACTGCGTCGTCGCCATGAAGATCTGGATCATGCGAGGGCTCCCTTCATGCCACTGCGCACTCGATGGAGCGTGCGCCTGCGCTGTTCGTCCATCCCGGCGAGGGCGAGCTGCAGTTCCCGTTCGGGCATGCGGCGCAGCGCCTGGCTGGAGAGTTCCTTCAGACGCGCGGCCACCGGACGCTGGAAGCGCTGCCGCTCGCTCAGGTGGTGCGCGATCACGGCGCAGTAGTTGCGGATGGCCTTGGGGCGGAGCAGGTCGGCCTCGGGATCGTTCTCCAGTTCCGCCAGGACCTGGTCGAAGGCCCGGATGAAGTCCAGCTGCCGCACGTCGCCGATCTGGGTGAGCGAGGTCGCGATGCCGCGCCGGTAGAAGACCCCGTGGAGGCTCGCCACCACGTACGACTCCGCCCGGCGGTGCAGCGCCCAGATCCACGGGCGGTCCTCGGCGGTGCGCAGCCCGTCGTGGAAGCGCAGCAGTCCGCGGTCGAGCAGTCGGCGGTGGTAGATGCCGGCCCAGGCGTACGGGTAGTCGACCATGGTGGAACCGTCGGTCGGGAGGATCGAACTGCGAGGATCAAGCACGGTGTCGCGACGGCCCTCGGGTGCGCGGTGGACCCGGCGTTGCACACCGGTGACCTGGACGTGGTCGGTGCGCACGAAGTCGACATCGTGGCGCTGGATCGCCGAAACGAGCTGTGGCAGGTACCCGGGAGCAAGCCAGTCGTCGCCGTCGAGAAAGGTGAGGTAGCGCCCTTCCGCCGCGTCGATCCCGGTGTTGCGGGCGGTGGCGAGTCCCTGGTTCGTCTCGTGCCGGATGACCCTGCTGTTCGGCAACCGCTTGGACATGTCCAGTAGTGCTTCGTACGTGTCGTCCTTGGTGGAGCGGTCCTCGACGAAGACGAACTCGAAGTCCTCGCGGGCGTTGGCGACCAGACTGGTGACCGTGTCGGCCAGGTAATACCTGATGTTGAAGCAAGGAACGATGACGGAGAGCGTGGGCCGGTCGGTCACATGTTCACCTAGTTCTCGTATACGGGAAACCATCGGAAGGCTAGCGGTGGCAAGGTTTCCATTCTTCCAGCATGAGGTGATCAGAAGATGAACTAAGGTTGGACGATTTACCTCGCCGGCGCCCGGATGCGTAATGGCGGGAGATTAGCCCGATTAGTCAGGTGCATTCATTCCGTACCCTCGGCATCTGACCCCGCTGTGGGGTTGAACGATTTGGCGAACGGCGGGTGGGAGTGCGATGCCCTCGACGAGGACGGGCGCGGCGACAGCCGCACCGGCGATACCGGCCGCAGCGGCCGCACCGGTGACGGTCGGCGGTCGCATGGGCGGCCGGTACGGCAGCAGCCGGCTGCGCGCACTGGACGGACTGCGCATTCTGGCGGCCCTGATGGTGTGCCTCTACCATTACATAGGCAAGCAGGACACGAGCCACGTCTGGGGCGCCGACCCCGCACATCTCTTCCCCCAGCTGTCCCGTCCCGCCATCTACGGGTGCCTCGGCGTGCAGTTGTTTTTCGTGATCAGCGGTTTCGTTATCTGCATGAGCACTTGGGGCAAGTCGGTCGGCGCGTTCTTCCGATCGCGTGTCGCGCGCCTCTACCCGGCCTACTGGGTCGCGATCCTGTTGACCGCCGCCGCGTGCGCAGCGGTGCCTTCCGTGATCAAGCCAGTCCGGCTGGACGAGGTGCTGGTCAATCTGACGATGTTGCAGCAGCCGGTGGGCGTGCACCGGGTACTCGGCGTCTGCTGGACGCTGTGGGTCGAGGCCCGCTTCTACGTACTGTTCGCGCTGTGCGTGGTGTGGAAGGGCGTGACCTACCGCCGGGTCGTCGTGTTCTGCTGCCTGTGGACCGTCGCCGCGGCCGTCGCCGTAGTCGCCGACAACCCACTGGCGACCGAGATCGCGATGCCGGAGTACGCCCCGTTCTTCATCGGCGGCCTCGCCCTGTACCTGATCCACCGTTATGGGAGCGACCTGCTGCTGTGGGGCATCGTCGCGGTCAGTTGGCTGCTGGGACAGCACGTCGCCGTGGACGGACTGTGGTCTCCGCACGGGCCGGGACTCTCGGGTGAGCGCTCACCTTACGTCATCATGCTTGTCGTCACCTTCGCCTTCGCCTCGGTGGCCGCCGTGGCCTTGGGCTGGCTCCGGTGGGCCGATTGGCGCTGGCTCACCGTGGCAGGGGCGCTCACCTACCCCTTCTACCTGGTCCACGAGCACCTCGGGTGGTTCGCCATCGCAGGCCTGCACCGGCATCTGGGGTTCACGCCGAGGGAGACCCTCTTCACCGCGGTCGTGGGTTTCCTGCTGCTCGCCTACGTCATCCACCGCCTGGTGGAGAAGCCACTGGGCCTGCGGCTGAAGAACAGCATGACCGCCCAGTCGGCGCGCATCCGTCTCGCGCTGCGGACGCGCGCCTGAGCGCGGCGCACACACGGGCTCAGCGGCCCACCTACCCCAGGTGGCGTGGACCCCGCAGGCGGTCGGAGTCGAGGACCGTGCGGGGCAGCACATCTTGGGCGGCCGACCGGTCCCCGACAGACAGCAGCAGGTGGCCGAAGCGTCGCCGCACATCCGGCGGCGGGTCCGGGTCGGTGGCGCGGTACTGCCTCGAAGGAGGGCGGTAGCGCCCGGGACCGTCACGTGTCCCGGGGGCCTCGCCCAGTCGCTCCAGGCCATCCTTGGGTACCGGTATAGCAGCGACCGGCGCCGCACGGCCCGCCCTCGGCGGTCAGCGTCCGCGAGCCGGCGCAGCTCCGCCAGGGCGCGGCGGTTACCGGCCGTCCTCCGTCAGCGTGGCCGCGTACTGCTGGCGCAGCATGTGCATGACTCCGACCGATGACTGCTCGCCGTGCTGCCCCGCGGCGGCCAGTAGCACGCTGTCCGAGATACCGGCCGACCGCCCGGCTGCCGGCGAGCGGCGGGTCACCTTGTCGACCGGATGCGTGATGCCCGCCCGGCCCCTGCCCGGCTTGCCAACACGGGGAGGCGTCGCCCACGAGTTGCCTGGGTGCACGGCCTGGCGATGACCGGGCGGATGGGAAAACCGCACCTGAAGGGTCCTGGGGACAACGCCCAGTCTGGGGTCTCTCTGGCGGCAGAACGGTTCGGCAACCGGTCGGCCGCCTGCCGCCGACCCCCTTGGCGGCAGATGCGTGATGGCGACCGCCGCGCGGCGGTCGCCCCCGCTTGGCTCAGGCGGCCTTGGCGGGATCGTTACGCAGAGCCTCGAAGGACCAGTTCAGCGCGTTCTTCAGCATCCGGGCCAGGGGCCGCTCCACGAAGCGGTGGACCAGCCAGCTCAGGGCCATGAAGCCGACGATCACGACGGCGAGGAGCAGCCGCGCGTCCATGGTGTCCTTCAGCCGGTTGATCAGTGTCGTGCCGACCGCGTAGTGCATGAGGTACAGCGGATAGGTCATCGAGCCGGCGGTTACCAGCCACTTCCAGCGGATGCGGTCGGTCAGCCCGAGCGAGACCGCGACCATGAGCAGCAGGAACGCCGTGAAGATCAGCACGCTTCCGCGCCAGCTGGAGACATGCTCGAAGTCGACGCGACGCCCCAGCTCCGCCTGCCCCATCAGCCACGACATGGCGAGGATGCCCCACAGCAGCAGGTCCTGGCCGAACCGGTGCATCAGGTAGAGAGCGAGACCGGCGATGAAGTACCAGGCGCCGTCCGGGTCGGCGATCATGGTCAGCAGCGGGAAGTGGGCGGCAGGGGCGAGCATCGCGACGGCACCCCACACGCAGCAGAAGAGAACGACCTTGCGGTACGTCAGCCCGGTGAAGACAACGATCAGGAAGAGCAGGTAGAAGCGCAGCTCCGACCAGAGGGTCCAGTACACGCCGTCGACGTTAGGGACGCCGGAACCGGATTGCAGCATCGTCAGGTTGAACAGGATCTCCCGTCCCCGCAACCGCTCCCACACGCCGGGCACGAACATCAGGAAGGCGCTGGTGAAGACCACGGCGAACCAGTAGGCCGGGTAGAGCCTGATCACGCGCGAGACGAAGAACTGCCACGGGGTGCGGCCCCAGCACGACATGCAGATTACGAAACCGCTGATGACGAAGAAGATCTCGACGCCGATCCAGCCGTAGGCGGCGACCCGGGACACCGTGGGCATGATCTCGTTGACCGGCCGGTCCCAGATCAGGTTGCCCGGCGCCTCGACGCGGGCGGTGCCGGCGAAATGGTGCACCGCGACCATGAGGGCTGCGATGAGGCGGATACCGTCAATCGCGTACAGGCGGCTGCCCGACCGTCGGCGCTTGGCGGCGGGCTTGGGCGTCACACCGGTGGATGACGCCGCCTGCCGGGGCACGACCATGGGAGGCAGGGTCTTCTGCCCGCCCGTCACCTGCGACTGTATGAGCGATCCGTCCCCGTCCCGCACTTGAACCTACCCATCGTCATGACAGTAACCCGCCCTCGGACGGGAAGGACGGTCCAGGCTACGGCGGCAGTGGGAGGTTGAATCAGGCAAAGCAATCTTTTCGCACTCGGTGACCGACATTTACTTGAACCGTCGTCGAGTTATCGCGATGAATTCGCCAAGACTTCATTCGGTCATCGATGAGAACGCCTCAGGACTCTAACCGCGCTTTTGATCATCTCCGTGTCCCCTCACGCAGACCCGGCGGGCGGCCAGGTGCTCGGCCGAGAGGCGCTCGTAGCGTCACTGCCGGAAACCGTGATCCCTCGCGTGTGGCTCGGCGCGCCGCAGAGCGGTGCAGCATGTCGTGCTCACCGCGACCCCGTGCGCCGGCCGTACGGCCGCTGCCCCCGTGTGATCGCCTGGCCCCCGCCTTCAGCGCCATCGCCGACGGTAAGTACGACCACTTCCCTGAGCAGGCCTGGCTAGCGCCCCATCTGCCCCAGCCAGGTCAGCGCTCACCGGACGTCCTGGGAGAAGGGGTGGTGGGTGCCGTGCAGGCGGTCGGCGTCGTAGAGAGACGGGAGAGCCACTCGTGGGCGGCCGGCCGGTCCCCGACCGACAGCAGCAGATGGCCGATGCGGCGCCGCACCTCCAGCGGCAGGTCCGGGTCGGTGGCGCGGTACTGCTCGAACGAGGGCAGCAGCGCCCGGTACTCGGCGAGTGCCGCCGCGGCCTCGCCCAGCTGCTCCAGGCACTGCGCGGCCTCGTAGCGGTACTGCAGCGCCTGGCGCCCCCAAGTCCCCGACTCCGCGGCCAGTTCGTCCGCGAGGCGGCGCAGCTCCGGCAGGGCGCGGCGGTACTGGCCGTCCTCCATCAGCGTGGCCGCGTACTGCTTGCGCAGCATCCGCACGACGGGTGAGCCTTCGCCGTGCTGCCGGGCGGCGGCCGGCAGCACGCCGCCCAGGATGTCGACCGCCTGGGTGATGCGGCCGGCGTCGAGCAGCCGCTTCACCTCGTCGACGGCGTCCGCGATGCCGTCGCCCCCGCCCGGTCCGGGTGCGCCGGTCGGGACCGGCGCGGCCGCGGGCGCCGGTGCGGGCGGCGGCGGGGCGGCCGACCCGTCCGGCCACGGGGCGAGCGGTCGCAGGAACGGGCGGGCGGGGTCCAGCGGCCCGAGGGGGTGCTGGACGGCGCCGGGCACCGGCAGCAGCGGGGCCAGCCGGCGGAAGGTCTCCTGGGCGTCGGCCGGACGGTGCTGCGGGTCCTTGGCCAGCAACTGCAGCACCAGCGCCTCCAGCTGCTCCGGTACCTCCGGGCGCACCTGCCGCAGCGGCACGGGCGGCTCGTAAAGGTGCCGGTGGAGCACGCCGAGCGCCGTGGCGCCCGCGAACGGGACGGTCCCGCTGACCAGTTCGTGCAGCAGCACCCCGAGCGCGTACAGGTCCGTGCGGGGCCCGACGGCGCCGCTCATCGCCTGCTCCGGCGCCATGTACGCGGGCGTCCCGATCGGGGTGCCGGTGTGCGTGAGCCGGGTCGTGTCGGTATCGAGCACGGCAGCGATGCCGAGGTCCAGGACGACCACGGTGCCGTCCGGGCGCACCATCACATTGCGGGGCTTGAGATCGCGGTGGACGATCGGCACCGCGTGCACCGCCGACAGCACGGAGCACAGCTGCGCCGCGACGGCCACCGCCCACGGCCAGGGGTAGGGGTCGTTCTCGGCGAGGTGGTCGGCGAGGTCGGCGCCCTCCACGTACTGCATGACGAAGTACAGCTCGTCGCCGTCGCTTCCGGCGTCGTGGACGGTGACCAGCCCCGGGTGGTCGACCTGTGCGGTGACCCGGCATTCCCGCAGGAAGCGCCGGCGCAGCTCCTCCGCCTCGGCGGCGCCGCCCACCTTGTCCGGACGCAGCAGCTTCACGGCCACGCGCCGGTCCAGCCGCCGGTCGTACGCGGTCCACACCTGGCCCATGCCGCCTTGGCCGAGGACCGTGGCCAGCTCGTATCGGCCGGCGACGATCCGTCCGTTCACCGGCCTCCCTCCTGCTTGCGCAGAAGGTCGCTCAACTCGTCGAGTTCGGCCCGCACCTGGCTGATGCGCGGCGGGGGCGGGGTCAGCGGTGGTGCCGCGGGCGGAGGCGTGCGGTACGGGTTGTGGTCCGCCGGCGGCTGCGGCAGGCCGGGCCGGTAGGGCAGGGGAACCGTCGTGGCGTGGGGCGGGTGGGGTGTCGCCGCCCGGTGCCATGCCAGGTCGGCAAGCAGGTAGTACACCCCGGCCACGGGGATCAGGACCATCACGGCGAGGACCGCCGCGTCCGTCCAGGGGTTCGACACCGGAAGGACGTTGACCGTGACGAAGGACGCGACGGCGAGGGCGGCACTGAGCGAGAACAGCAGCCAGTCCTTGACCCGGCGCCGCCGGACGGCCAGATGAAGCAGCGGGAGGCTGGACAGGTACCCGCAGCTGATCACGGTGAGCGTCAGGAAGACGGTACGGAGCGTGGTCGCCATGGCCCTGGACCGGGCAGGCGGGTACGGCGGTACCGGGCCGGGGCCGTTCAACACTGCTCTCGGACTCCCTGGACATCGGCGTGAGGCGGCTGCGGGTGGTATCGCGAGAATATCCGCCGCCGCAGTGGGGTCGGCACCCGATCCCGCAACTATTCGGGACGCACCGTGCCGTCGGTCAGCCCGTCGTAGAGCCCCTGCACCAGCTGCTCGCCCAGCTGCCCCGCCAGGCGCAGGGCCTCCTCGAAGGCGGCCAGGGCGCGGAAGCGCTCCCCGTACCGCCACTGCTCGGACAGCGGCAGCCGCGGCACCTGGAGCCGGCGGACGTCCAGCCGGGTCGCGGTGGAGGCGTAGCTGCTGGCTCGGCGGTTGTTGGCGGTGCCGCGCAGGAAACCGGCGAGGAACCAGGGGTCCAGGGCCGCCGGGTCGGGACGCAGCAGGTGCAGGTTGCGGCCGAGGGCGGCGCCGGCGGTGGCGGCGTCGACGACGCGGGCGGCCGATCCCCGGCCGAGCACCGGGACGACCACGTCCCCCTCCTGCGTCAGGACCGGCTCGTCCTCGGCCGGCCCCTCGGGCAGGGTGCCGCTGGGGGCGCCGCCGCCGAGGACGTCGTGCTCGGTGAGCACCGCGGGACCGCCCGCGGGCGCGCTCCCGCTGCCGCCCGCGCGCAGCACCAGCGCCCCGGCGCGCGCCAGCTCGCCGACCGTGGTGAGCGGCCAGCGGGCGCCCCCGGCGGCACCGGCGGGGGCGGGGGCGAGCTCGGCGGTGCTGCGCAGTGCGGCGTCCAGCCGTTCGCGCACCCCGGCGAGTTCGGCCGCCCCGCCCCCCGCGGCGGGCGGCGGCAGATGCCGGGCGG
The DNA here is from genome assembly GCF_057707665.1 of Actinacidiphila sp. bgisy167. NCBI lineage: Bacteria > Bacillati > Actinomycetota > Actinomycetes > Kitasatosporales > Streptomycetaceae > Actinacidiphila > Actinacidiphila sp. bgisy167. The sequence goes on from NZ_JBYIQP010000005.1 coordinate 125,883, forward strand.
GGGTGACGTCCACGGTGTCGTCGAGCAGGTCGATGACCTTCACGGCGCGGCTCACGCCGGGCCGCTCCTGCGTGGTGCCGTGCCGGTCGAAGGACTTCCAGGCATCCAGCACGCCCGCGCGCACCGCCTGCCAGGCCACCTTCTCGGCCCCGGGGGAGGTGTCCTGCGACCCGGCGGTGTCGACCAGCAGCAGATGGGGGGAGGCCGGTGTGCCGGCGCCCGGCCTGCGCAGCACCCACAAGTGCAGGGGGATGCCGTACGGGGGCGCGGCGCCGGCCGGCAGCGCGACCACCGCGCGCAGGGCCCCGCGCCGCAGCAGGTCGGCCCGGATCCGGCGGCCGGAGCGGCGTGAGGCGGCGGCGGGCGGCATCAGCAGCACGACCGTCCCGCCCTCCCGGACCCGGGCCAGGCAGTGCTGCACCCAGGCCAGTTCGGACTCGGTGCGGGCCGGGAAGCCGTACTCCCAGCGGGGGTCGTAGGCGAGGTCCTCATGGCCCCAGTTGCGCTCGTTGAACGGCGGGTGGCACAGCACCGCGTCGGCGGCGACCCCGGGGAAGGCGTCGGCGCGCAGGCTGTCGCCGTCGGCCACCCGCACCACCGCGGCCGGTTCGGAGTGCAGCGCCAGCCGCAGCGCCGCGAGCGCGGCCAGATCCGGGTCGGCCTCCTGGCCGTACACCTCGTGCGGGTCACCGGCGGCACGCAGCAGGGCGCCGGTGCCGCAGGCGGGGTCCAGCACGGTACGGGCGGGTCCGGCCAGTTGGGCCATCAGGTCGGCGAGGGCGGGCGGAGTCAGTGCGTACTGCCGGGGGTTGGCGTCCAGATAGCGTCCGAGCAGGAACTCGTAGGCCTGCCGCGGGCCGGTCTCGGCGGCGAGTTCGGCCACCGCGCGCAGCAGCGGGGCGTCGACGGGGGAGCCGGGCGTGAACCGTCCCCCGAAGTGCCGCTTGAGGACCTCGCGGACGGCGTCCGCCTGCCGCGTGCCGTCCGGGTCGTCCACCGCTGTCCCGTCGGCGCGGCGTTCACGGGCCAGCAGGCAGACGGCGCCGGCCTGCCGGAGCGCGGTCGCGGTGCCGGCGGGGTGGGACTCGGCGCGCTGCCACACCCGCTCACGCAGGGGGACCTCGGCGAGTTTGCCCTGGGCGCGGAGCCAGCTCTCGACCTCGGACAGCGCGAAGGCGGGGCTGGTGTCGGTGCCTCCGACCGGCTTGGGGAAGTCGGCGTGCCTGCGGCGCCAGTTGCTGACGGCCGCCCGCCCGACCCCGGCCAGCCGCGCGATCCCGGCAGCGGTCACCTCGTTCGCGTTCTCCGGCACCTGGCTGGCTCCCTTTCCGCGCGGGGTTCTGCTGCCTGAGCATACCGGTGAACATGCCCATCGCGCCTTGGCGTCGTGAATCGAAGGCATGTGAGTTTTCGTGTTGACTCGGTTCACAGCGCATGCTCTCATTGACGCAACGGTTCACTGTGCCTGGGCTTCCGCCGGCGGCAACCGTCATCCACACCGCTTTCCACCAAGGGGGACGACCCTGATGACCACCACGCGCGGCACGCTCACGGCCCTCGGCTGCGTCACCGCCGCCCTCACCCTGGCCGCCTGCGGCCCCGGCGGCGGCACGGCGAAGCCCGCCGCCACCGGCCCCGCCGGGCAGGCGTCGGCCACTGCCAAGCCCCAGACGTCGGCCGCCCTGGAGGACCAGACGTCGGCCGCCATCGGGAAGAAGGCGGTGGCCGCCATGAAGTCCGCCCCGGCGATGACCGTCGCCCTCGACGGTGTCTCCGACGGTGAGCCGATGAAGTACCGCATGACGATGAGCAGGACCGGCGACTGCAAGGGCGAGATCACCGCCGAGGGCGGCACGATCCGGCTCGTCAAGGCGGGTCCCTCGCTCTACATGAAGGGCGACGACGCCTTCTGGAAGGCGCAGGGGGCCGACGGAGCCGTCCTGAGGGATCTCATCGGCGACAGGTGGATGAAGACCAAGGCGGACACGCCGGACAACAAGGACCTCGTGGAGTCATGCGACCTCGACGCGTTCCTCGCCGAACTGGAGAAGGACGCGGACGCCGACCTGAGCGGGCGGAAGGGCGAGCCGACCACCGTGGACGGTACGCCCGTCGTGCCGATCACCAGCAAGGACGGCGCCGAGACCACCACCGCCTACGTGGCGACCAAGGGCAAGGCGTATGTGCTGAAGGTGGTCGTCAAGGGCGGAAAGGAGCCCGGCACCATGCGCTTCTCCGGCTTCGAAGGACCGGCCGAGATCGCCGCTCCGTCGGCCAAGGAGGCCGTCGACATCGACAAGCTCGCCGGCTGAGGCCACCGGCCTCCTTCCCCGGGGCCATGGCGCACGCCCTGTCGAAGCGCCGTCCACGCGAGGGCGGTTCGGCGCCGTCGGGCCCTCTGCCCGGCGCGATCCCCACGCCCTAGAGTTCCACCGTGCGTACACACAGGGCAGGAACGGCAGCGGAGGCCCTCTCCATGCTGCTCGGCACAGGTCAGGCCGGCTGCACCGGCGAGGGTTCCGACGGCGGCGCGGGCACCGGAGTCGGGGGCGGCGAGGCGTCCACGAGCGGCCCGCTCACGGCGGTGACGGGTCGCGGCCCGGGCGAGTTCGGCGCGGCCCGGGTGGACACCGGCCGGGGCGGCCGCGCGACCCGCGCCGTCTCTGCTCTGCGCCGGGCGATCGAGGCGTGCGCGAGGATCACCGGGGGAGTGGCGACCTGTGCGCGCTGACCGGAACATGCGTCACCAAGGGTCGGGAACACGCTTGTTGCGCGCGGCGGCGGTGTCGGCGGCCGCCGTGCTCCTCGTCGCGGGATGCGAGGGACTCGGCGACGACGGCTCCTTCGCGGGATCCGGTCCTGGCGCGCCGGACGGCCGGGCGGTCAGCCCGCTCGAGAACCCGGACGGCACGAAGCCGGGGCTCGCGCCCGTGACGACGGAAGCGGACAAGGCCGCGGCCCGCAGGCTCATCGACGCGCTGCCCACGAAGGGGCGCGGGCCCAGGACGGGCTACGACCGCGACGAGTTCGGCTACGCGTGGAAGGACACGGCCGACGGGGTGCCGCTGGCGCGGAACGGGTGCGACACCCGGAACGACTTGCTCAAACTTCACGGACAGGACGTCGAGTTCCGTAAGGGTTCCGACTGCGTGGTCGTGTCGATGGACCTGTACGACCCGTACACCGGGACGACCATCGAGTGGCGCAAGCAGAAGGCCGCCGAGGTGCAGATAGACCACGTGGTGCCGTTGTCGTACAGCTGGCAGATGGGCTCGTCGCGCTGGCCGGAGAGCAAACGCGAGCAACTCGCCAACGACGTGCTCAATCTGATCCCGGTTCAGGGGCGGGCCAACTCGGCCAAGGGCGACTCCGGGCCGGCGTCCTGGCTGCCGCCTGACAAACGGATCAGGTGCGCCTACGCGGTGCGGTTCGCCCAGGTCGCCACCAAGTACGAGCTGCCGGTCACCGAGCCGGACAAGGAGGCGATGTCGCGCCAGTGCGGCGGCTGACGCGCACCGGAGGGTCAGCCAGGGCTGACGGCAGCCCCGGCGCCCGAAGAGGGCCACTCAAGAACGGTGAGCTCGGGCCATTGCTCGCGCCAACGTGCCGTCTTGGCCTCGTAGACCGATCTCGGCGCGAGCACCGGGTTCGGCCGGACGACGAGGTTGAACACGTCCGACAGCCCATGGGGCGCATAGACGCGCCACGTGCCGTCCGCCTTCGTACGCACCCCCAGGCAGCAGGTCGTCGCGGGGAAGCTGTCGATCGCCGCCTCGGTGGACTCGTACGGCGGACACGCCACGGCGAACTTCTCCTCGTACCAGAGGTGGACCCGCGCCTCGTTCCGGATCTCGACCTCCGCGGGCAGGCCGGAGAAGACGTCCCGCGCGGCCTCGATCACCGCGTTCTCCGCCTCCCAGGACCGGTCGCCGGCGTCGAAGTAGAAGACGTCGTAGTCCTTGATGCCGTTGGTCGGCGGCCTGCCCGTAGCCACGTTCCACACGGTCTGGAACAGGCACCCGGCGGTGACGTACCAGCCGGGCAGATCCAGCGTCGCGGTGCGCGCCAGCACCTGCGTCAGTACCTCGTTGCGGCACAGCGCCGCGCGCAGGGACTCGAGTTGCTGGTCGAGAGGGAGTCGGCCGATCACGGAGCCTGCCTACCACAGCGTGGCCGGCGGCGGGCCCCGTACCGTCGGCGACGGTGTCGCCTGCGACACCTGAGGTGCCGCGGATCGTTTGGGCAGTGTGTTGTGCAGAGTGCTGGATATCCCGGCGCCCTGCTCAATATCCTCGATCACTGCATCACTGCCAGGTCGTGCACCGTCGCTCGATCCCTTGCCGGGAGGCAAAAATGCTCCGCCGCAGGACTGCTCTCTCCGTCGCCGCCGTCGCAGCCGTACTGCTCACAGCGCCCCTGCTGACCTCCTGCGGCACACCGCACGCGGGTGCCGCGGCCGTCGTGGGCGGCGAGCAGATCACCGTGGAGTCGGTCCAGGCGAAGGTCGCCGCCGTGCGCGCCGCGCAGGAGAAGACCCCGCAGGCCGCCCAGCTCATCGAGGCCAGCAGCGATCTGCAGCGCAACGTCGTGCACCGCCTGGTGCAGAACGAGGTGATCGAGCGGGCGGCCGGGGACATCGGCGTCTCCGCCACCCGGCGCGAGATCCAGACCGCCCGGGCGGCCAGCGAGCGGCAGGCCGGCGGCAAGGCCGCCCTGGAGGCCCAGCTGCTGCAGACCTACGCGATGGCGCCGGCCGACATCGACGACAGCATCCGCACCGACCTGCTGATGCAGAAGGTGGCCGCCCACTACGGCGCCGACCTGCAGACCCCCGAGGGCCAGACGGAGCTGATCAAGGTGCTGCGGGACGCGTCGAAGAAGCTGGGGATCGACGTCAACCCGCGCTACGGCACGTGGAATTCGGACAAGCTCGACCTCGACGTCACCAAGGAGCCGTGGCTGCGTGAGGTCAGCCGGCCGAGCGCCCAGGCCTGAGCCCCCGAGCCGCCGCAGCAGCGGCGGCGAACGCCTCCGGGGCAGGGTCCGTGCGCGGTTCCCTGCCCCTCCCGCTGCACCGGGACGGCGCCGAGACGCATCGGCACCCGCCCCGGCCCCGGTGCCGTCGCGCGGCGAGGTAGTTTCGACGGGTGGACCACTCCGTTGACACCCCCCGCCCGGGCCGCCTGGTGCTGCTGACCACCACGCACCGGATCGCCCCCGGCCTGCTCTCCTGGCCCGCCTGGGAGCTGCTGCGCACCGCCGACCTGGTCGTGAGCCCGGATCCGGGGAACCCGCAGCTGCCCTACCTGCGGGAGGCCGGGGTCGCCGTCGAGCCGTCCACGCCCACCGGGCAGGAGCTGGTCGACCTCACCGAGGGCGGCCGCACCGTGGTCTACCTGGCCGGCGGCGAGGGCGACCGCGCCGTCACCGACGAGCTCGCCCGGCTCGGCGGCTCGGGCCGGGTGCACATGCCGGACCTGGAGTTGCTGCCCGGCTCCTATGACCTGCCGGGAGCGAGGCTGCTCGACCTGGTGCAGGTGATGGACAGGATCCGCCGCGAGTGCCCGTGGAGCAGCGTCCGCACCACCGAGGAACTGGTCAAGTACGGCATCGAGGAGATGTACGAGCTCGTCGAGGCCGCCGAGTCCGGTGACCGGGAGGCCCTGCGCGAGGAGCTCGGAGACGTCCTGCTGCAGGTCGTCTTCCACGCGCGGATCGCGCAGGACGACCCTGAGGAGCCGTTCTCGATCGACGACGTCGCCGGAACCATCGTGGACAAGCTGATCAACCGGCACCCGCACGTCTTCGGCGACGAGGTCGCCGAGACGCCCGAGGACGTCCGGGAGCACTGGCTGCGCACCAAGGCGGAGGAGAAGCGGCGCGGCTCGGTCACCGAAGGCGTTCCGCTCGGGCAGCCCGCGCTCGCCCTCGCCGCCAAGCTCGGGTCCCGGGCCCGCCAGGTGGGCCTGTCCGTGGCCGTCCCGGACCAGGACCAGGACGCCGCCGATACCGGGGACCGTCTGCTGGCGCTCGCGCTCGCTGCCCAGGAGGCCGGCATCGACCCGGAATCCGCGCTGCGTGCCGCCGCGCGCCGCTTCCGTGACGCGATCGTGGAGGCGGAGAAGGCGGGCTGAGCTGCCGCGGAGCATCTCCTCCGCCCGTGCGTCAGCCTGGGCGAAGCGGGTAAAAGGGTCATATGCGAGCACTCGAGCAGATGCAGCTGGCCGTGCCGCACGACTACCTCGTCGGCATCGCTCCGCTGGTGGTGGGCATCTTCCTGGTCGGGATCCTCGTCGGGGCGGTGTCGATCGGGATGTGGGCCCGAAGTAAGGAACCGCCCCCCGAGCAGAAGCCGCAGCCCCGTGGCGGGGCCTGGCACACGCGCGAGGAGTACGGGCGGCCTACCCCACCTGACCACGGCCCCGGACATCAGGAGGGCGAGCGGCACTCGCTCACCGAATGGCGGGAGCCCGACGAATGGCCTCAGGACGGCATCCGGCGCCTTCCGCACTCCCTCAAGGGCTTCGGCAACTGGGGCTCCCACGGAGTGAGCAGCCCGGAGGGCGTCACCGGTGGCGCCCAGGCCGCCCGCCGCGCACAGGAGGGCACCCCCGAGAGCACCCGCGGCCCCGGAGAGAGCCGCCGTCCGGCGGCCGCCGCCGGTGGGGCGGGCGGGGCGCCGAGAGGCGCACCGACCCGTTCCGGGCCGGGGCAGGAGGAGAGCGGCAAGGAAGGCCACGAAGGGCGCTGAGGCCCAGCCCCCTTGCCGCGGGCGGCCTGTGGCAAGGGCATGTCAGGTCGGCGCACGGCGACCCGGCCTCGCGCGCGGCGCTGCACGGGTTCTGGTCGTGGGGTGGTGACCATGGCGTGGCCGGCGCCCTGAGCACCGGAGCCGTGGCCTTCCGCGAGGCCCGCGCGGGGTGTTGCGGCAGAGCCAGGACGCCGTGATCCGGCAGGTGGGGCCAGTGTCACCGACCGGGTGCCCGCGATCGCCCTGCCGCCGGACCAGTGGGACCTGGACGCTGCGGTGAGCCGCGCCCGTCGCCCGTTCGCACCTCCGTGGAATCGGCCCCCCTCGGGTGCGTCTCCGGCCGGTACACCCCCCACGCGTCCCCGGCGGGAGCCGGGCAGAGCACGAACGCGCTCCCGCTTCGCGGAGGGCCCGTCCCAGCGGCCGCGCGCGCTCAGCCGAAGCTCCGCAGTCCGGCGCGCGCGCCCCGCGGGCCGGGCACGAGGCTGCGGGGGGCGGGCGCTGCGCGTGCCGGGCCGCCCTCGGGGCCCACGGCCGAGTACGCCTAGTCTGGCGGCCATGCGCATCGACGTACCGCACGCCTGGCCGCGCGATGAGGCGGAGGCCCTGGCCCTGCAGGACCGGCTGCGCCCGCTGGCGGACCACCGCGGTCCCGGCCCGCAGCGGCCCCGATACGTGGCCGGGCTGGACGTCGCGTACGGCGGAGGCCACGGCTTCGAGGGCGACACCGTCGCCGCGGCCGTCGTCGTGCTCGACACCGCGACGCTGGCCCCCGTCGAGCAGGTGACGGCGACCGCCCGGGCCGGCTTCCCGTATGTGCCCGGGCTCTTCGCCTTCCGCGAACTGCCCGTGCTGATCGACGCGCTGGAGCAGCTCACCCTCACCCCCGACCTGCTGCTCTGCGACGGGCAGGGCCTCGCGCACCCGCGGCGCTTCGGGCTCGCCTGCCACCTGGGGGTGATCACCGGCCTCCCGGCCGCGGGCGTGGCGAAGACCCCGTTCGTCGGCGCCTGGGACCCGGAAGCGCTCGGTGCGGCCCGGGGAGCGACCGCGCCGCTGGTGGACGCGGGGGAGGTGGTGGGCCGGGTGCTGCGCACCCGCAGCGGGGTCAAGCCGGTCTACGTCTCGACCGGCCACGGCATCGACCTGGACACCGCCTGCCGGCATGTGCTGGCCCTCGCGCCCGACTACCGCCTCCCGGAGACCACCCGGCTCGCCGACCGGCTCAGCCGCGAGCGGCTAACGTCATGGGGTGCATGACAGCGTGACCCCCGACCCCGGCACCCCGGCCGCACCCGAACTGTTCACCTGGCAGTTCGCGACCGACCCCTACCCCGCGTACGCCTGGCTGCGCGAGCACTCACCGGTACACCGCACGACCCTGCCCAGCGGGGTGGAGGCATGGCTGGTCACCCGGTACGCGGACGCCCGGCAGGCGCTCGCCGACGCGCGGCTCAGCAAGAACCCCGTCCACCATTCCGAACGCGCCCACGCCAAGGGCAAGGTGGGCATCCCCGGTGAGCGCAGCGCCGACCTCATGACGCATCTGCTCAACATCGACCCGCCCGACCACACCCGGCTGCGGCGACTGGTCTCCAAGGCCTTCACCCCGCGCCGGGTGGCCGAGTTCGCGCCGCGGGTGCAGGAGCTCACCGACCGCCTGATCGACGGCTTCGCCGCCGAGGGGTCGGCGGATCTCATCCATGAGTTCGCGTTCCCGCTGCCGATCTACGCCATCTGCGACCTGCTGGGCGTCCCCGCCGAGGACCAGGACGACTTCCGGGACTGGGCGGGCATGATGATCCGGCACGGCGGCGGGCCGCGCGGGGGAGTGGCGCGCTCGGTGAAGAAGATGCGCGCCTACCTGCTGGAGCTGATCCACCGCAAGCGCTCCGAGCTCGGCGACGACCTGATCTCCGGGCTGATCAGGGCCAGTGACCACGGCGAGCACCTCACCGAGAACGAGGCCGCCGCGATGGCCTTCATCCTGCTCTTCGCGGGCTTCGAGACGACCGTCAACCTCATCGGCAACGGCACCTACAGCCTGCTGCGCCACCCGGAGCAGCGGCGCCTGCTCCAGGACTCCCTCGCCCGCGGCGAGCGCGAGCCGCTCGGCACCGCGGTGGAGGAACTGCTGCGCTACGACGGCCCGGTGGAGCTGGCCACCTGGCGCTTCGCGACCGAACCGCTCACCGTGGGCGGGAAGTCGATCGCCACCGGCGACCCGGTCCTCGTCGTCCTGGCGGCCGCGAACCGCGACCCGGCCCGCTTCGCCGATCCGGACACCCTGGACCTGTCACGCCGCGACAACCAGCACCTCGGCTACGGTCACGGCATCCACTACTGCCTCGGCGCCCCGCTCGCCCGGCTCGAGGCGCAGGCCGCGCTGGCCACGCTGCTGACCCGGTTGCCGGACCTCCGACTGGCCGCCGATCCGGCCGACTTGAGGTGGCGGGGCGGCCTGATCATGCGCGGTCTGCGGACTCTGCCGGTGTCCTTCACCCCGGAACGGGACTGACGCGGCGTCACAACGTGATCTCCGCGTGATCCGTGAGACACCGACTTGTGATGCATGGGCCAAGGCGACTACCGTCTGTCGCCATCGCAGTATTTCGCACCTGAAAGGCGATGGCGCATGCTGAAGTCCGGGAACGGCCGACACCGCAAGCCGCGTCAGGCCCCGGCCGCAGTGGTCGCGGTCGCGGCGACCGGGGCGGGCCTCACGCTCCCCCTCTTCGCAGCGGGCGGCGCGAGCGCAGCGGACGCCAACAGCACCTGGAACGCCGTCGCCCTGTGCGAGAGCGGCGGTCTGTGGAGCTCCAACACCGGCAACGGGTTCTACGGCGGTCTGCAGATCACCGAGGAGACCTGGCAGCAGTACGGCGGTCGCCAGTACGCCGAGCGCCCCGACCTCGCCAGCCGCAACGAGCAGATAACCGTGGCCGAGAAGATCCTCGCGGAGCTCGGCCCGGACGCCTGGTCCAGCTGCGCCGAGTCCTCCGGGCTCATCGGCGCCGTCGACGACCTGCTGCACGGCGGCGACGGCACCGGCGACGGCGCCGGCGACGGCGACGGCACCGGCGACGGCGACCAGGGAGCGGGCGACTCGACGGGCGCGCCGACGAGCGGTTCGACGGACGACTCCACCGGCACCGGTGACGACACCACCGCCGACACCACCGCCCCGGCCGCCGGTGACGACACCACCACCCCGGCGGCCGGCGACGGCACCGGCACCGCCACGCCGGACGCCGACCCGACCGAGGGCCCCGTCGGCACCGTGACCCCCTCCGCCGGCGACCAGGCCAAGGGCCCCGGCAAGCACCGCAAGCCGGACGCGGGCGCCCCCCACGGCGCCGAGACCGGCACCGTCAGGGTGGACCCGGCCACGGGCTCCGCCGGGGAGCAGCGGCACGACCGCGCGGGCCTGCCGACCCACTTCGTCGAGGGAGATGCCGCCTGGGGCGTCATCCACCTCGCCCCCGACACGCACGAGGACGCCGGGAAGGCCGGCGACGGCCGGGGCACGGCGAGCGCCGCGAGCGCCAGGAGCAGCACCGGCGGCCACTACCTGGTGCGGGAGGGCGACTCGCTCAGCGAGATCGCGGCGGAGCAGCATGTGACGGGCGGCTGGCGCGGCCTGTACGACGCGAACCGCGATGTCATCGGTGACGACCCGAACCTGATCAGCCCCGGTTCGTCCCTCGTCCTCGGCCGCTGAGCCGCCGGGCGTCCGCCGGGCAGGACCCCGCCCCGCCCGGCGGACGCCGGCTGACATCGGGCTGAACTTTCGCCTCCGTACCGAGCACGGGCGTGTCCATCCCCCGAGCGTGCCCGTCTGGGGCTTTTCGGGTCGGTTAGGCTCATGCCGAAACGAAGAGACATCCAGAAGGAGACTCACGTGCCGTCCATCGACGTCGTCGTAGCCCGGGAAATCCTCGACTCGCGAGGCAACCCCACCGTCGAGGTCGAGGTCGGCCTCGACGACGGCAGCACAGGCCGTGCAGCCGTCCCCTCCGGTGCGTCCACCGGTGCGTTCGAGGCCCTCGAGCTCCGCGACGGCGACAAGGGCCGTTACCTGGGCAAGGGCGTGGAGAAGGCCGTGCTGGCCGTCATCGAGCAGATCGGCCCCGAGCTGGTCGGCTACGACGCGACCGAGCAGCGCCTGATCGACCAGGCGATGTTCGACCTGGACGCCACCCCGGACAAGTCCTCGCTCGGCGCCAACGCGATCCTCGGTGTGTCGCTGGCCGTGGCCCACGCCGCCTCCGAGGCCTCCGACCTCCCGCTTTTCCGCTACCTGGGCGGCCCGAACGCCCACGTGCTGCCGGTCCCGATGATGAACATCCTGAACGGCGGCTCGCACGCCGACTCCAACGTGGACATCCAGGAGTTCATGATCGCCCCCATCGGCGCGGAGTCCTTCTCCGAGGCCCTGCGCTGGGGCGCCGAGGTCTACCACACGCTCAAGGCGGTCCTGAAGGAGCGCGGCCTGTCCACCGGCCTCGGCGACGAGGGCGGCTTCGCCCCGAACCTGCCGAGCAACCGTGACGCCCTCGACCTGATCGTCGAGGCCATCAAGAAGGCCGGCTACCAGCCCGGCCAGGACATCGCGCTCGCGCTCGACGTGGCGGCCTCCGAGTTCTACAAGGACGGCGGCTACTCCTTCGAGGGCAAGACCCTGTCGGCGGCCGAGATGACCGCGTACTACGCCGAGCTCGTCGAGGCGTACCCGCTGGTCTCCATCGAGGACCCGCTGAACGAGGAGGACTGGGACGGCTGGAAGACCATCACCGAGCAGCTCGGTGACAAGGTCCAGCTGGTCGGCGACGACCTGTTCGTCACCAACCCGGAGCGGCTGCAGCGCGGCATCGACAGCGGCACCGCCAACGCGCTGCTGGTCAAGGTCAACCAGATCGGCTCGCTGACCGAGACCCTGGACGCCGTCGAGCTGGCCCAGCGCAACGGCTACAAGTGCATGATGTCGCACCGCTCCGGCGAGACCGAGGACGTCACCATCGCCGACCTCGCCGTCGCCACCAACTGCGGCCAGATCAAGACCGGCGCCCCCGCGCGCAGCGAGCGCGTCGCCAAGTACAACCAGCTGCTGCGCATCGAGGAGATCCTCGACGACGCCGCAGTGTACGCCGGCCGCTCCGCCTTCCCGCGCTTCAAGGGCTGAGCCGTCCGGTGCCGCCCGCCGCGCCCGCGGCGGGCGGCACCCGGCGCGGCTAGGGCCACCCGAACCCCCACCGGAGGTGCACGTGCCGGATCGCTTCTCCACCGCGACGCGTATCCGTGCCCTCGGGGCACAGGCGCAGGCCCGCGTCTACCGCGCGGCCGGCCGCCCGCGGCCCTCGCTGCGCCGCGGCCGCAGCCGGCTGACCGGTCGGGCCGCGCTGCTGGCGCTGGTGGTCTGCGCCCTGATCGTCGCCCTGGCCTACCCCATGCGGCAGTATGTCGCGCAGCGCTCGCAGATCGCCGACCAGCGCAAGCAGGCCGAGCAGGCGCGCAAGCGGGTGGACGAGCTGCGCGAGGAGAAGGCCCGCTGGCAGGACCCGGAGTACGTCAAGGCGCAGGCCCGGGCCCGGCTGCACTACGTACTGCCGGGCGAGACGGCGTATACGGTGGTGGAACCCAGCGGGGCCGCGGCCCCCGAGAACACCGACGCCCGCCGCAGGGACAGCGCGGCCCGCCGCCCCTGGTACGCCAACCTGTGGGACGGCGTCGACCACGCGGACGCCGCCGCCACCGCAGCCCACCGTTGACGCACCCCCCGAAAGAGACACGCCCAGGCATGGAAACGCCCCCGCCGCAGACCGAGCACGCCCCGCCCACGGAGGCGGACATCGCCGCCTTCGAAGAGCAGCTCGGCCGCCCGCCGCGCGGCCTGCGGGCCATCGCGCACCGCTGCCCCTGCGGCAACCCCGACGTGGTGGAGACCGCCCCGCGCCTGGAGGACGGGACGCCGTTCCCGACGCTGTACTACCTGACCTGCCCGCGCGCCGCCTCGGCGATCGGCACCCTCGAGGCCGAGGGCGTCATGAAGGAGATGACGGCCCGCCTCGCCGAGGACCTGGAGCTGGCCGCCGCCTACCGCGCCGCGCACGAGGACTACATCGCCCGCCGGGACGCCATCGAGGTCCTGGAAGGCTTCCCCAGCGCCGGCGGGATGCCGGACCGGGTCAAGTGCCTGCACGTCCTGGTCGGCCACTCCCTCGCGGCGGGCCCCGGGGTGAACCCGCTGGGCGACGAGACGATCGCGATGCTGCCCGAGTGGTGGCGCAAGGGGCCGTGCGTGAGCCCCTGCGGCGGCGCCGGACAGGACGAGGAGGAGAACCGGTGACCCGGGTCGCCGCCATCGACTGCGGCACCAACTCCATCCGTCTGCTCGTCGCGGACGCGGACCCCGCGACCGGCGAGATCAAGGACCTCGACCGGCGGATGACCGTCGTCCGGCTCGGCCAGGACGTGGACCGCACCGGCCGGCTCGCCCCCGAGGCCCTGGAGCGCACCTTCGCGGCCTGCCGCGAGTACGCGGCCGTGATCTCGGAACTGGAGGCGCGCGAGGTCCGTTTCGTGGCCACCTCCGCCTCCCGTGACGCCTCCAACCGGGACGACTTCGTGCGTGGGGTGGTCGACATCCTCGGCGTGGAGCCCGAGGTGATCAGTGGTGACCAGGAGGCGGAGTTCTCCTTCACCGGCGCCACCAAGGAGCTGGCCGGGCGGACGGACCTCGAACGCCCCTTCTTGGTCGTGGACATCGGCGGCGGCTCCACCGAGTTCGTCGTCGGCGACGACCGGGTCACGGCCGCGCGCTCGGTCGACGTCGGCTGCGTGCGGATGACCGAGCGCCACCTCGTCCGCGACGGCGTGGTCACCGACCCGCCCACGGCCGGTCAGATCGCCGCCATGACGCGGGACATCGACGCCGCCCTCGATCTCGCCGAGCGGACAGTCCCCCTGCGCGAGGCCCGCACGCTCGTTGGGCTGGCCGGATCGGTGACCACGGTCGCCGCGATCGCGCTGGAACTCCCCAGCTACGACTGGACGGCCATCCACCACTCCCGCATCCCGGTCGAGACGGTGCGCGAGATCAGCGCCCGCCTGCTGTCGGCCACGCACGCCGAGCGCGCCGCGATCCCGGTGATGCACCCCGGGCGGGTCGACGTGATCGGCGCCGGGGCCCTGGTGCTGCTGCGGATCATGGAACGCACGGGTGCCCGGGAGGCCGTGGTCTCGGAGCACGACATCCTCGACGGGATCGCCTTTCACGCGGCCGAGACGCCGTCGTAGGCCACCCCGACAAAATCGCCCGGTCTCCGGCCCGACTGCCTACAGGTTGCGGTAGACGTCCCGCCGGTCGCCCACCTTGACGACGAGGACGACGAGTTCACCATCGTTGATCTGGTAGGCGACCCGGTAGCTTCCGACCCGGAGCCGGTAGAGCCCCGACGGGCCGGTGAGCTTCTTGACGTCGGCGTCCTCGCGGTACGGGTCGTCGCCGAGCGCGGTCAGTGCGGTCAGGATGCGCATGGCGTCGGGCCGACTGATGGCCCGAAGCTGCCGCTGCGCTGCCGCGGTGAACCGGAAGGCGTACTTCACGCCGCGTCGCCGTCGTGCTCGGTGAACAGATCCGCCAGCAGTTCCGCCATCGTCACGGTGGGGCCACCCTCGGTCAGGACCGCTTCGGCTTCGCGCGCCAACATGACGTCGGCCGCTTCTTCCAGCGCCTCGAAGTCTGCGATCGGAACCACGGCCGCCACCGGAGCGCCGTTGCGCGTGATGACGGTCGGAACGCCTTCCTCGGCCCGGTTGATGTGATCGGCGAGGTGCGCGCGGGCTTCCCGTACGGTCACGGTGTGCTCAGTCATGACATCAGTGTACGCATTCACGTGTACACGTGGTCGCTCCAAGAGTCGCATTTGCGCGCGATCCTCGACGGCATCGCGCAAGCATCGCCTGAGCAGGGGCTTTAGCATCTGAGCGGACCACAGGGGCGGGCGTGACACGCCCGCCCCGCGAAGTTCGTGAATTTCTTCACATGAAAGTTCCCGCCGGACGGCCCAACTGTCCGGTGTGAGGGGCGCCCGAGGTCGGGCGAACCCTTGCTGCGGCGGTGTTTCGGCGGTGTTGCGGGACGGTGGCGCGGGCTCCGCGGCGGGCGATCGCCGCTGGTCACAACGGCCGCTCAACGCCCGTGCGATCTGCGGGGTTCCCACCCGCTCCTGTGTCTCTGATCACGAAGCGGCGCAGTTTAGCAGAGGGCGCCCCAAACCTTGTGAAGGGGCTCACGAGGTACCCCCTGGGGCGTGGTGAATACTCGAAGCCATGAGCACCACGGAGCGTCCCAGGATCCTCGTAGTAGGCGGAGGGTACGTCGGCCTGTACGCGGCGCGGCGCATCCTCAAGAAGATGCGTTACGCGGAAGCGACGGTGACCGTCGTCGACCCGCGCTCGTACATGACGTACCAGCCTTTCCTGCCGGAAGCCGCCGCCGGCAGCATCTCCCCCCGCCACGTCGTGGTGCCGCTGCGCCGCGTGCTCCCCAAGGCGGAGGTCCTCACCGGCCGGGTCACCAGCATCGACCAGGACCGCAAGGTCGCGGTCGTGGAGCCGCTCGTGGGCGAGACCTACGAACTGCCCTTCGACTACCTGGTGGTGGCGCTCGGCGCCGTCTCCCGCACTTTCCCGATCCCCGGCCTCGCCGAGCACGGCATCGGCATGAAGGGCGTCGAGGAGGCCATCGGCCTGCGCAACCACGTGCTGGAGCAGCTCGACAAGGCCGACTCCACCACTGACGAGGACGTCCGCCGCAAGGCGCTCACCTTCGTCTTCGTCGGCGGCGGCTTCGCCGGCGCCGAGACGGTCGGCGAGGTCGAGGACATGGCCCGCGACGCGGCCAAGTACTACACCAACGTCAAGCGCGAGGACATGCGGTTCATCCTCGTCGACGCCGCCGACAAGATCCTCCCCGAGGTCGGCCCCGAGCTGGGCACCTGGGGTCTGGAGCACCTGCGCGAGCGCGGCATCGAGGTCTACCTCGGCACCTCCATGAGCTCCTGCGTCGACAAGCACGTGGTGCTCGCCAACGGCCTCGAGGTCGACGCCTCCACCATCGTGTGGACGGCGGGCGTCAAGCCCAACCCGGCGCTCGCCAAGTACGGCCTGCCGCTCGGACCGCGCGGCCACGTGGACACCGCCGCGACGCTCCAGGTGCAGGGCACCGACTACATCTGGTCCGCCGGCGACAACGCCCAGGTCCCCGACCTGGCCTCCGGCCCCGGCGCCTGGTGCCCGCCGAACGCCCAGCACGCGCTGCGCCAGGCCAAGGTGCTCGGCGACAACGTGGTGTCCGGCATGCGCGGCTTCCCGCAGAAGGAGTACAAGCACTCCAACCTCGGCGCCGTGGCCGGCCTCGGCCTGCACAAGGGTGTGGCCCTGATCCGCTTCGGCAAGCTCAAGCTGAAGTTCAAGGGCCGCCTGGCCTGGTACATGCACCGCGGCTACCACGGCATGGCCGTGCCGACCTTCAACCGCAAGATCCGCGTCGTCGCCGACTGGACGCTGGGGATGTTCCTCAAGCGCGAGGTCGTCTCGCTCGGCGCCATCGAGAACCCGCGCGAGGAGTTCTACGAGGCCGCCAAGCCGCCGGTCCCGGCGGCGGTCACCGCCGACAGCGGCAAGGCCAAGGCAGAGGCCAAGGCCTGAGCCCGGTGCCGGAAGGGTACTGAGCTGCGGCCGGGCAGGTCCCGGCCGGGCCGGTGCCGAACAGGCAGGAGTACGGCCGAAGGGCGTCCGCCATCCGTGGGGCGGGCGCCCTTCGTCGTGCCTGTGTCCCTGGTTCCGGGGCACAGGACATGAGATGGGTAGAGGCAAAGAAGCGGTGGCGCGGGAATGTCGGTGTATCACGCATCGGTTTCCCAGCCCAGTGGACCCGTCTTCATGGAGGCACGGAGGTACGCGCCATGGCCGATGCGGCCGGACGACTGACCGCTCTCGCCGAGCAGGCGCTCGGCGTTCCCATCCCGCTGCGCGTCCGCGCGTGGGACGGCAGCGAGACCGGGCCGCCCGGCACCCCGGCCCTGGTCGTACGGCACCGCCGGGCGTTGCGCCGGCTGCTGTACAAGCCCGGTGAACTCGGCCTGGCCCGCGCCTGGGTGGCCGGGGAACTGGACGTCGACGGCGACCTCTACGAGGCGCTGGACCTGCTCTCCGGGCTTGTCTGGGAGCGTCCCGCCCAGGGCCCCGGGGCTGCGCGCGCCGGGGCTGCGCCGCGCCGTCTGCTGGGCCTCGCGCGCGACCCCGCGACCTACCGGCTGGCCCGCGAGGTCCTCGCCCTGGCCGGCCCCGGCCTGCCGCCGCCCCCGCCGCCGGAGGAGGTCCGCAGGCGCTCCGGTGTGCTGCACAGCCCGGTCCGCGACCGGCAGGCGATCAGTCACCACTACAACGTCGGCAACGACTTCTACGAGCTGGTGCTCGGCCCGTCCATGGTCTACTCGTGCGCCTACTGGGAGGGGCCCGACGCGACGCTGGAGGACGCCCAGCGGGCCAAGCTCGACCTCATCTGCCGAAAGCTCGAACTGCGTCCCGGTCAGAGGCTGCTGGACGTCGGCTGCGGCTGGGGCTCCATGGTGATGCACGCCGCCGAGCACTACGGCGTCCACGCCACCGGTGTCACGCTCTCCACCGAGCAGGCCTCCTACGCGCGCAAGCGGGTCGCCGAGGCGGGCCTGGCCGACCGGATCGAGATCCGGGTGCAGGACTACCGGGCGGTCGACGACGGCCCCTACGACGCCGTCTCGTCGATCGGCATGGCCGAGCACGTGGGCCGCGAGCGCTACCGGCAGTACGCCGAAGTGCTCCACGCCCTGCTGCGGCCCGGCGGGCGGCTGCTCAACCACCAGATCGCCCGCCGCCCCTGGGCGGACGAGGAGGCGTACCACGTCGACGAGTTCATCGACCGGTACGTCTTTCCCGACGGCGAGCTGGCCCCGGTCGGCTCCACCGTCTCCCGGCTGGAGGAGGCCGGGTTCGAGGTGCGGGACGTGGAGGCGATCCGCGAGCACTACGCACTGACGCTGCGGCAGTGGGTCGCCAACCTCGAGGCCCACTGGGCCGAGGCCGTCCGCCTCGCCGGTGCCGGCCGGGCCCGGGTCTGGCGGCTCTACATGGCGGCTTCCGCGCTCTCCTTCGAACAGAACCGGATCGGCGTCAACCAGGTCCTGGCCGTCCGCCCGACCAAGGACGGCGGCTCCGGGATGCCCCGCACCCGGGCCGACTGGCTGGGCTCGGGCCGGCAGGCCTGAACGCGCCGTCGGGGGGGGGGGGGGGGGGGGGGGGAAAGCCCACACCCCCCCCCGCCCCCCCTCCCCC